>NZ_JBFAAF010000025.1:0-101700 GCF_040639595.1 Micromonospora sp. NPDC023814 | reverse complement strand
ACGCGGCACGAACGAGAACACCAACGGGTTGCTGCGCCAGTACTTCCCCAAAGGCACCGACCTATCACGACACAGCATCACCGACCTCGGCGCCACCGCCGCCGCACTCAACAGCCGGCCGCGCAAGTCTCTGGGGTGGAGAACGCCAGCAGAAGCCCTGAACGAACACCTAGAATCGATCCAACGAGCCGGTGTTGCAACGACTCCTTGAACCTAAGGAGGTCACATGCTTCTCGTCCCGGCAGGTCACTTCGGCGGCATCGCCGACGTGCCGCCCGAGAAGGCGGCACCCATGCTGGCCGCGCTTCAGGTAACGACGCAGGCGGTGAAGGCTGCATTCGGCGCCAGCGGGACGACGGTGCGCCTTAACCTGGGACCTCCCGCTCAAGACATCTTCCATCTCCACTGGCACATCATTCCGCGGTACGTGGGCGATGACTTCAACAGTGCTAAGTCCTCCGAGCTGCCCCTGAGCGAACGTTTGCAGCTCACGGCGAAGCTTGGCCAGCACCTTGCCAGACGGGCTTCGGCCCGGGTCCGTAAGTGATCAGTCGCCGGCAAACAGCACCGCACCCGTTCGCTCTACCCGGTCTTCCAGACGAGCATGAACGCTCTGGTGGAGCAGGGGCGCACGCCTAAGGGCGGATCCGCTACCCGGTCTACGAGGTGCCGGACGCGATCGCCATCGCCGGCGTGAACAACGACGGTCGTGACGACGTCGCCATCACCCACGGCGGCTGGAGTTCCGCGGGCGTCCTGCTGCAGCGGCCGGACGGCTGGCTGGGCAACGAGTTCCGCGTCTCCCAGTTGCCGCCCGCCAGCTCCTTCACGCCACGGGGGCTCGCGGTCGCCGACATCAACGACGACGGCCTGAAGGATCTGCTGATGGCCAACTACAACTACGGGCTCGTGGTGGTGCCGCAACGCCCCGCAGCGGCGTCGGCGGCGACGTCGACGAAGGTCCAGGTGGGTCGGGCCTGAGCGACGACGGACAACGCCGTTCCCGCCTGGCAGGCGCTGGAGCGTAGGGCCCGAGGACGCCGCCGGCCCGCCTCGACGGGCCGGCGGCGTCCTCGACGGTTGGTCAGCGGACGAAGGTCACGTCGGGGTGCCTCGGCGACGGGCGGTCGAGCAGCGCCCGGGGTCGCTGGCGGAGGTGCTGGTCGAAGAAGGCGGTGAGGTAGGCGCGTTGGGAGGTGACGATCCGGCCCGGGTCGACGGTGCCGATCAGGCCGGCGACGAGGCCCTCCGGCAGCGGGAACGCCGCGTCGAGCTGCGGCAGCAGCACCTGGCGGTCGGTGAAGGTGAAGTGCTGGCCCTCGGGGACGTACAGGTCGAGCTTCCAGCCGGTCGAGTTCACCCAGAACGACCGCCAGTCCGGGGCGTCCAGGTGGGTGTACGGCCTGCTGCCGACGAGACCGGCGCCCATCAGCAGGAACGGGCGGTCCAGCCCGCGCTCGGCCACGTCGCCGAGGTCGTCCCGGCCGTACGCCATGCTGCCGTCCAGGTCCGCTCCCGCGTCCAACCGCCGGTCGGCGAGCATCGCCTCGGCGGTGGTGAAGCCACCGGCCGAGTGGCCGAACATGCCCGCGCGGGACAGGTCCAGCGCGGCGCCGAGGCCGCGCGGAAGCGGGCGCCTGCCGGCGTCGGGGTTGCCGCCGCCGGCGAGGACGGCGAGCTGGTCGAGGACGAACCGGGTGTCCTGGATCCGGGTGCGGATCTGTGCGCGCATGAGGTCGGCGGGTTCCAGGTCGGGTAGGCGCTGCGTTTCCACGCGTCCGCCGGGGAACTCGACGACCGGCGCCTCGTACGTGTGGTCGACCGTCACCACGACGTAGCCCCGGCTGGCCAGTTCCTCGACGAGGACCGTGCCCTCCGCGCGGGGCCGCTCGCCGCCGGGCGAGTACACGACCACCGGGAATCCGCCGCGCTTGGCGCGGGCGGGCGCGCCAGCCCGGGCATGGGTGGTGATGCCCGCCCAGTCGACCTGCCCGGCGGGGATGCCGAGCATGCCGGCGAGATTCTCGCCGTACCGCTGCGCGGCCAGCGGCGGCAGGTACGGCGCGAGTGGTTCGCCGCCCGCCGGGCGAGCCGGGTACCAGACGGTGACCATGAGTTCCCGCGGCTTGGCGGCCACCCACGGATCGGGCCGGCCGTGGTCGACCAGATGCAGTTCGGTGGCGGCGACGGGGTGCGGGCCGGTCGGTGCGGGAAGACGCAACCGCAGCGGCGCGCTCGTGGCCGACGGCGGGGCCGAGCCTGATCCCGGGTCCGGTGCGGCCAGGGCGGGAGCCGCCGGCGCGGTCGACACCATCGCCGCCGACACCGCGACCGCGGCGCCGCCCAACAGCCATCGTCGAGAAATCGTTCGCATGCGGCAAGGCTCGCCCGGCGCGCTCGCCGACGGCATCTGCCGGAAGTAACCATGTCGCCCCTGAGAAATCTCAGGGACGGCGGGCCTCGGGCCGGGAGACACCACGGTGGACGGCAGGTCGGGCCGGTCACGGGCCACCGTCCCGGCCCCGCGCTCCTCGGCGGCGGGCGCACCCGGGTCCTGACTTTCGTCAGGGCCGGCCGATGCCGATCGGCGGCTGTGCCCCGCCCGGCCGGTTCCTAGCGTCGACGCCGAGATGGCACCTTCACCGGGAGAACAATGATCACATTAAGCGGGTTGACGAAACGCTTCGGCGCGACGACAGCCGTCGACAACCTGACCCTGGACCTCGCCCCGGGCCGGGTCACCGGTTTCCTCGGCCCGAACGGGGCCGGGAAGTCCACCACGATGCGCATGATCGTCGGTCTGGACCGGCCCACCGCCGGCGAGGCGCTCATCGGCGGCCGGCGGTACGCGACCCTGCGGCACCCGCTGCGCGAGGTCGGTGCGCTGCTCGACGCCAAGGCGGTGCACCCGGGGCGGAGCGCACGCAACCACCTGCTGGCGATGGCCCGCAGCAACGGCATCCCCACCCGACGCGTGGACGAGGTGCTCGCCACGGTGGGCCTGACCACCGTCGCCGGCAAGCGGGCCGGCACCTACTCCCTCGGCATGGGCCAGCGCCTCGGCATCGCCGGCGCCCTGCTCGGCGACCCCGGGGTGCTGATGTTCGACGAGCCGGTCAACGGACTCGACCCGGACGGGGTGCGCTGGGTCCGCCAGCTCATGCGGTCCCTGGCCGCCGAGGGACGGACCGTCTTCGTCTCCAGCCATTTGATGAGCGAGATGCAGCTCACCGCCGACCAACTCGTGGTGGTCGGCAAGGGCCGGCTCCTCGCCGACGCCCCGATCGCCGAGGTCATCGGGGGCAGTTCGTCGACGGCGGTGCTGGTGCGCAGCCCACAACCGGCCGGCATGGCCGAGCTGCGGCGCCGGCTGGTCGCGGCGGGCGTCGCGGTCGAGCAGGAGGCGGACGGCGCACTCGTCGTCACCGGCGCCGGCACCGAGCAGGTCGGCGACCTGGCGTACGAGATCGGCGTACGCCTGCACGAGTTGAGCGTGCGCGAGGCGTCACTGGAGGAGGCGTACATGGAACTGACCGCCGACGACGTCGAGTACGGCGCGCTGGCGACCACCCGATCGGGGGCGCGGAGATGACGACGGCCGAGACGACCCTGCCCGCCGCCGACCGGTCGACCCGGCGCGGCGACCCGACCGGCGGCGGCCTGACCGGTGCTGTCGCCAGCGAGTGGACCAAGCTCTGGTCGGTGCGCTCGGTCTGGTGGAACCTGCTCGCCAGCGCCCTGCTGATGGCGGCGGCGGCCGGGCAGGAGGCCATCTACGTGGTCAACGAGAACACCAACTCCGACCCCGCCGACGACCCGGGGGTGGTCGGTGTCGGTACCGTCGCGATCAGCTCCGTCCTTCTGGCGCAGTTCACGGTGCTCGCGCTGGCGATGCTGGTGATCACCGCCGAGTACGCGACCGGCACGATCCGGAGCACGCTGCAGTGGACCCCGTCACGGGGCCGACTGCTGCTGGCCAAGACCGCCGTGGTCGCCGTGGTCACGTTCGTGGTGGGCGCGCTGCTCGGGGCGCTGGGCTCCGCCGTCGCCGACCCGGTGCTCGGTGAGTGGGGCCGGTTCCGGGCGGCGGAAACCGTCGGCGACGTGCTGGCGGTGGCCGCGTACCTGTCCCTGATCAGCGTCTTCACCCTCGGGCTCGGGACGGTGCTGCGCAGCGCGGTCGGCACGCTGACCACCGTGTTCATGATCCTCATGGTGGTGCCGATCTCGCTCGGCGCCCTCGACATCGAGTTCGTCAACCGGCTCGTCGACGGGCTGCCGGGGGTGGCCGGATCCCACTTCATGAGCGGCGACACCGACCCGTACCCGCCGGCGGCCGGCCTCGCCCTGCTCGCCGCGTGGGCCCTCGCGGCGATGCTCGCCGGTTACGCGGTGCTGCGGTCCCGGGACGCCTGATCCGGGGGAGGGTGGCGGCGCTGGAGCCTCGGGTCGTCTGAGCCGGGGCAGGGTGGCGGCGGTCCGTGACGGACCGCCGTCACCCGGCGTCGTCCACCAGGCCGGCGTCGTACGCGACGATCGCGGCCTGCACCCGGTTCCGCACGCCGAGCCGGGCGAAGATCGTGCTGAGGTAGCTCTTCACCGTGCCCTCCACCAGGAACAGCCGCCGGGCGATCTCCGCGCACATCTCCTCGGGGTCGGGCGCGGACGGCATTCGGCCCGCGCGGGAACGCATCGCGTGAATGACGAGCCCGGCGGCCGAGCCAGGTCGTCGCCGGCCGCCGGCCGCCGTCAGTCGGACATCCGGTCCTTGGTCAGCAGCCGGCCCTCGGCGAAGCAGAGCCGGTAGGTGGCCTGGCCGAGGGGGAAGTTGCCGTCGGTGTAGAACTCGCAGGAGGCGCCCGGGGGTAGCGACCAGTCCGTCGGGTCCGGCCGTTCGACGACCTGACGCTCCGGCAGCAGGCCCCGCAGTTCGGTGCGGTGCTGACCGATCCGCATCCGGTCGAAGTCCGCCGGTTCGAGGACCGCGTCGAAGGTGGCGAACGGGTAGTAGGCCAGTGACAGCACGCCGGCGGCCACCACCGGGGCGGCCACGGCCACCACGAGGCTGCGCCGCACCCGCCGCCGCGCCTCACGCAACCGGGTCGCCGACGCCGGCCGGACCGGGCGTACGCCCTCGTCGGCGTCGACCGACACGGCGCCGGCGGCGTGGGGCAGGCGGGCGGTGACCTCGAAACCGCCGCCTCGTGGCCCGGCGCTCAGCGCGCCGCCGGCCAGCCGTACCCGCTCCCGCAGGCCCAGCAGGCCGGAACCCGTCGAGGTCACACCGGGCGGCAGACCGTCCGGCGGGGTCTCGTTGACCACGCTCACCACCGTCTGCTCGGCCGAGCGGGTCAGCAGGACGGTCACGGCGGCGCCCGGCGCGTGCCGGGTGGCGTTGGTCAGCGCCTCCTGGACCACCCGGTGCACCGCCCGCTCGACCATCGGCGGGGCCGGCGCCTCGGGCCCCTCCCACCTGAGCCGGACCGTCATCCCGGCGTCGCGGGCCCGCCCCACCAGGTCGGCGACGCCCTCGGCGGCCGGCCGGGTCGGAGCCGGCGCGCCGTCCTCGCGGAGCACGCCGATGATCTGGGCGAGCTGCTCGGTTGCGGCGGTGACGCTGGCACGCAGCTCCCCCGCCGCCCGCCGGTGCCGCTCGTCGAGATCGGTTGCCACCTCCAGCCCGCCGGCCTTCAACGCGATCAGGGCCAGGTCGTGGCCCAGGGAGTCGTGCATGTCCTGGGCGATCCGGGCCCGCTCCCGCATCCGGACCCGCTCGGCGGCGGCGCGCTGCTGCCGTTCGAGCAGATCGGCGTGTTCCCAGCCGGCGTGGACGAGCGCCCGCTGCTGGCGGCGGTGGCGGCCGACCAGCCAGGGGAACACCCCGACGAAGAGCAGGGTGGTGGTGAGGAAGAACCAGGTGGTCACGCCCGAGCCGAGGACGCCGACCGTCAGCGCGGTCCCGCCCGCCGCGATCACGGCGAACGTGTACGCGGCCGGGCGGGCCCGGGGCATCCGCAGGCCCACCAGGTAGCTCATCACCGGGACGGCAAACACGAAGTTGCCCTCGAACGCGGTCGGCACCACGACGATCAGCAGGGAGACCGTCGGGTGGTGCCGGCTGACCACCACCGCGAGGGCCATCAGCAGGAGGGAGCCCGCCAGCCGCCAGCCGGCGTACGGGCCGGTCGGGGCGACGACCAGGTCCCAGCCGATCGGCACCGACAGGACCGCCCAGAGCGACACGTCGGACAGGACCTTCACCCACGATCCGGCCTGCCCGCCGGAAGGCGGCCCGCCGGAGCGGGGAAAAGGCATCCACCGCTGCCGTCCGCCGCGCCACCAACCTGTCACGGGGCCAGGTTACAAAGCCCACCACCTGCGTCGTTACTGCCAAAAGTCAGGTCGGCACGACGGCCCGGGCGGCGGCGACCGGTCGGGCCGCCGCCCGGGACCGCGGAGAGGCGCTGCACATGGACGCGCCGAGCGGGAGGTCCTCGGCGAGATGGCGTTGGGCAGGTCCAAGGTGGGCATCGCTCGCTCGCTGCCCCTGTCGGTGCCGGCCGTCGAGAAGAACGTCAGCGATCCGCCGGCGGCCCCGACCGCCTCACCCGCCGGTAGGGAGCGTCGGAGCGACCACCGACAGCTCCAGGGTGGCGGGCAGCGGCGCGACGCCCGGCCCGCCGGCGCGCACCCAGTCGGTGATGTCGTCGACCACGGAGTCGTGCAGGACCAGGCCGAACCAGACCGGCCGCGCACCGGCCCGTCGCGCCGACGGCGCGGGGTGGACGACGACCAGGTTGGACTGCGCGCAGAGGTCGAGGCAGGCGCTGACGCGCACCCGGTGCGGCGCCGGCAGCGCGGCCCGCAGTCGCCGCAGCTGCGCGTCGTGGTCGACGGCGGGGTGTTTGCGGGTGCTGCCACAGCAGCAGTCGCGGCACACGGTGACCAGACAGCCCGGTGTGACGGTCATGTCCGACTCCTTGGTCGCGGTCGAGCCCGGCGGCACGTGCCGGGTCACGACGCGGGCGGGTGGTAGGTGATGGTGGGCCGCCCGGTGCCCGGGTGCGTCGCCACGTCGGCCCGGACGCCGTAGACGTCGGCGAGCAGCCCGGGTGTGAGGACCTCGGCGGGCGGGCCGGCGGTGACGACCCGGCCGGCGGCCAGGACGACCACCGTGTCGCAGAACATGGCGGCGAGGTTGAGGTCGTGCAGCGCGGCGAGGGTGGTGACCCCGGCGCGGCGGACCAGGTGCAGCAGTTGCAACTGGTGGCCGATGTCGAGGTGGTTGGTGGGCTCGTCGAGCAGCAGCAGGTGCGGTTGCTGGGCGAGCGCGCGGGCCAGCTGGACCCGCTGCCGTTCGCCGCCGGAGAGGGTGTGCCAGCGGCGGTCGGCGTACCCGTCGAGGTCCACCCGGGCCAGCGCGTCGGCCGCGGCGGCACGGTCGGCGTCGCTGTCCGACCATCGCGAGCGGCGGTGCGGGGTACGGCCGAGCAGCACCACCTCCTCGACGGTGAGATCCAGGTCGGTGTCGGCGTGCTGGGCGAGCAGCGCGGCGCGGCGGGCCAGCGCCGCGCGGGGCAGGGTGGCGACGTCGTCGCCGCCGACGGTGACCCGCCCGCTGTCGGGCGCGGCGAGCCGGGCGACGATCCGTAGCAGGGTGGTCTTGCCGCAGCCGTTGGGGCCGAGCAGCCCGACGAGGCTGCCCGCCGGCACGGCACAGGTGACGCCGTCGAGGATCCGCCGGGCCGCGACGGCCCAGGACACGTCGGTGACGGTGAGCATCAGTCGCCCGCCTTCCGGCGCCCGGCCCACCGTCCCCGGAGTCGCCGCGACTCTGCCGGCCGTGCCCGGTGCAGCAGGACCACGAAGGCGGGCACCCCGAGCAGCGCCGTCAGCACGCCCACCGGCAGTTCCCTGGGCGCGAACAGGGTCCGCGCGGCGGTGTCCACCCAGACCATGAAGATCGCGCCGGCGAGGACGACGACAGGCAGCAGGCGCCGGTGGTCCGCGCCGGTGAGGAACCGGGCGGCGTGCGGCAGGATCAGCCCGACGAAACCCACCGCGCCGCTGACGGCGACCAGCGCCGCGGTGAGCAGCGCGGTGGCGACCAGCAGCAGCCACCGGACCCGGGTGACGGGCACGCCGAGGGTCTCGGCGGCGTCCTCGCCGAAGGCGAAGGCGTTGAGCGTGCGGGCGTACGCCGCCACGAGGGCGAGCACGGCGGCCAGCACCGGTACCACCCAGGCCAGGGCGGCCCAGTCGACGCGCGCCAGCGAGCCGGAGAGCCAGAAGGTGATGCTCTGCGTGGCGTGCGGGTCGGCGACCCAGACGATGACGAACGACGTCGCCGCCCCGCACAGTTGCGCGACGGCGACCCCGGCCAGCACCACCCGGGTGGGTGCCAGCGCGGCCCGCCGGCCGGCCACCGCCGCCACGACGGCGAACGCGGCCAGCGCGCCGGTGAAGGCGCCCCCGGTGAGCGCCGCGACCCCGCCGCCGACGCCGAGGACGAGCACCGCGACCGCGCCGAGCGACGCCCCGGAGGAGACCCCGAGCAGGTACGGGTCGGCCAGCGGGTTGCGGGTGACGGTCTGCGTCACCGCCCCGACGGCCGCCAGCCCGGCGCCCACCGCCGCGGCGCCGAGCACCCGGGGCAGGCGCAGACGCCAGACGATGTGCTCGCGCAGCAACGGCACGTCGGCGTGGGCCAGGCCCAGGCGGTCGGCCACGACGGCCCAGACCGTCGACACGGGGATGTCGGCCGGCCCGACGGTGACGGCCGCCCCGATCGACACGACCAGACCCGCCAGCAACGTGACCAGCAGGGCGACCGTGCCGACGGGACGGATGGGCCGGCCGCGCCGGGCCCCGGAGGCAGTGGCGCCAGGGTCCGCGCCGGCCCGACCGCGCACGGCGAGACGGCGGGCCACGGCGGTACGGCGCGCCACGGCGGTCAGCGGCCCGCTCCGTCGGGAAGCTGCGCCATCCCCGCGGCGAGCGCCTCGACGCCGAGCACCGCCCGCACCCCAGCGGTGGTGGACGAGAACGGGATGACGACGAACCGCTGCCCGGCCACTGCGGGCAGGTCCTTGAGGGTGGGGTGCCGGGCCAGGAACGCCTTCTTCGCGGCGGCCGGGTCCCAGGTCGCGTCGACCAGCACGATCGCGTCGGGGTCGCGCGCGACGGCGCTCTCCCAACTGGTGTCGGCCCAGCCGCCGGCGAGGTCGCCGAAGGCGTTGCCGACCCCGACCGCCGACATGATCATGTTGGGGCTGCCGCAGCAGGCGCCCACGCTCGGGGCGTCGGTGCGGGCGTCCCACCAGAGCACGGAGACGTCCCGCGTGCCGTCGAATCTGGCGGCAGCGGCGGCGATCCGGGCGCGGTGGTCGGCGATGAGCCTCTCGGCCCGCGCCGGCACCCCGAAGACGGCCGCGACGTCCCGGATCTCGGCGAACACGTCCTCGACGGTGAGCTTCCCCGGCCGGTGCGGCTTCGGGCACCCGGCGGGTGAGAGGTAGGTGCCGATGCCGAGCCCCGCCAGGGCGGCCCGGTCGCCGACGCCCTCGTCACCGAAGGCGCTGTGGAACGAGGCGTAGACGAAGTCCGGCGCCGTCTCCAGGAGTTTCTCCTTGGCCGGGTACTTTCCGGACAGCACCGGCACCGATGCGTACGCGGCGGCGTGCTCCGGCAGGATCGCGTCGTCCAGGTACGCCGTGCCGGCCATGCGGTCGGCCAGGCCGAGCGCCAGCATGATCTCGGTGGCGGGCTGGTTCAGGGTGACCGCCCGCTGGGGCGGGGCGGCGACGGTGACCGGCGTGCCGCAGTTGGTCAGGGTGGCCGGCGCGCCGGATGCCGGGGCGGGGTCGTCGTCCGTGGCGCAGGCGCCGAGCAGGACGAGGAGGACGGACAGGGGCGCGGCTACGCGCCGGGACAGGGTGGACCGCACAGCGCGCACGCGCATCGGGACCGCCTTCCAGCACCTCGTGGACGGGTCATCGCAGTGCCGTGGCCGGTCTCCTGGCTGACGGGAGGTGCGTCCGTGGCCGGCCTTCCCAGGCGTGCGACACGCCCAGTGACCTCTGACGACGAGGGCCTCGGACTTCCCGATCACAGTGGCGAGGGCCGCACCGGTCTTCCACCGGCTTCCCGAACACCACGGCAGCGTCACCCTAGCCTGCGCCCGACCCCGAATGCCACGGTGACGAATGCCATGGAGCGGCTTCTTCACCACTGTGGACGGTTCGGTGCGCGACGGGTCATGCCCCCGGCGGGGGCGGGAGGTCGACGACCCGGGTCGCCCAGCGGGCCATCAGGGCCGGGTCGTGGGTGATCAGCAGGACCCCGGCGCCGCGCTGTCGCTGGTAGTCGGTGATGACGGCGGCGAGGTGGGCCTGGGTGGAGGCGTCGAGCATGGCGGTTGCCTCGTCGCAGAGCAGGTAGGCCGGCCGGTGCACGAGCGCCCGGGCGAGGCAGGCCCGTTGCAGCTGCCCGTCGCTGACCGCGTGCGGGCGGCGGGCGAGCAGGTCCGTGGTGAGGCCGACGAGGTCGGCCAGCTCGGCCGCGCGGGCCCTGGCCTGCTCGGCCGGTACGCCGGTGGCGCGGAGCGGTTCGGCGACGATGTCCGCCAGGCTGAGCCGCGGGTCGGTGGCGGCGCGTGGGCTCTGGAACAGGATCGCGACGCGGGTACGGACGGCCGCCGGCAGCCGGTGACGGACGCCGGCGACCCGGTGGCCGTCGAGGGTGACGTGCCCGGCGTCCGGGGCGTGCAGCAGGGCGAGCACCCGGGCCAGGGTGGACTTGCCGCTGCCCGAGGGCCCGTGCAGCCCGACCGTCTCGCCGGGGGCGACGTGCAGGTCGACGCGGTCGAGGACGCGCTGCCGACCGTAGGCGACGGTGACCTGGTGGGCGGCGAGCGCGGTCGCGGCCGGCGCGGCGCTCCGACGTGCGGTCGTGGTCATGCCGGCGCTCCGACGGGCAGTGGGTGGTGGCAGGCGACATGGCCCGGGCCGTCCGCCGTCGGGGTGGGTGGGGTGCGGCAGGTGTCGGTGGCGCGGTCGCAGCGCGGGGCGAAGGCGCAGCCGACGGGCAGGTCGGTGAGCATCGGCGGGTGGCCGGGGACCGGTCGGAAGGCGCGCTCGGGCAGGGCGTCGAGCAGGCCGGCGGTGTAGGGGTGGGCGGGCGCGGCGAACAGCGCCTCGGTGGGCCGGCGCTCGACGACCCGGCTGGCGTACATGACGGCGACGGTGTCGGCGACGCGGCGGGCGGCGGCCAGGTCGTGGGTGATGAGCAGGACGGCGTTGCCGGCGTCGCAGCGGCGGCGCAGCAGGTCGAGGGTGTGGTCGACCAGGGGCCGGTCGAGGCCCGTGGTGGGTTCGTCGGCGAGCAGCAGCGGCGGGTCGGGAGCGAGCGCGAGTGCGGTGGCCAGGCGTTGCGCCATGCCGCCGGACAGCTCGTGGGGGTAGCGGTCGAGGTCGGCGGGGTCGAGCCCGACGTCGGCGGCGACCCGCTCGGCCGCCGAGGGCGCGTCGCGGCGGGCGTGCCCGTGGGCGCGCAGGGTCTCCGCCAGCAGCCGCCGGCCGGTGCGTACGGGAGTCAGCGCGGTGGCGGGGCTCTGCGGCACCAGCCCGACCGCGCGGCCGCGTACGGCGCGGGCGAGGTGACGCTCGGTGCAGCCGATCAGGTCGACCTGGTCCCCGCCGGGCGGGCGCAGCCGGGCGCGGCCCGAGACGGTGGCGTTGCCGGGGAGCAGGCCGAGCAGGGCGTGGGCGAGCACGGACTTGCCGCAGCCGGACTCCCCCACCACGGCCACCAGTTCGCCGGGGTGGACGGTCAGGCGCAGGTCGGTGACGGCCCGCACCACGGCGTCGCGGAGCTGGAAGCGGACGGTCAGCCCGTCGACCTCCAGCAGGGCGCGACGAGGACCGGCGGCGGTGGTGGCGGTGCCGGCCGGGCCGGGCGTGGCGTCGCCGGTGGCGGCGGTGCCGGCCGTGACGGTGCGGGGCTCGCGGGTGGTGGTCACAGGTTCAGCTCCGCTCGTACGCGCGGGTCGAGGCGGTCGCGCCACCGGCCGGTGAGGGTGGCCAGGGCCAGCGTGACGACGACGAGGAGCAGGCCGGGGACGAGGCTGGCCCACCAGGCGCCGGTGAGCAGGGACCGCTGCCCGTCGTTGATCATGTTGCCGATGGAGGCCAGGTGCGGGGGCAGGCCGAGACCGAGGAAGGACAGCGCGGTCTCGTGCCAGACGGCGTGCGGCACCATCAGCGTGGTGGCCAGGGCCAGCCGGGGCAACACGTGCGGGAGCAGGTGCCGGGTGATCACCCGGGCGCGGCTGGCGCCGCCGGCGATCGCGGCGTCGACGAACGGCCGGTTGCGCAGGCTGAGCAGCTCGGAGCGGACGATGCGGGCGGTGGACAGCCAGTGCGTCAGCCCGATCGACACGATCACCGCGCCGAGGCTGGGGCGCAGCATCGCGACGATGAAGATGCCCAGCAGCAGGTGCGGCAGCGCCGCGATGGTGTCGACCACCCGCATCAGCGCCCGGTCGACCCAGCCGCCGAGGGTGCCGGCGACCGCCCCGACGAAACCACCGATCACGGTCGCCACCAGCGCGGCGACCGCGCCGACGAGCAGGGAGACACGCAGGCCGTAGAGGCCGCGGTGGGCCACGTCGCGGCCCAGGTCGTCGGTGCCGGCCGGGTGCGCGGCCGAGGGCGCGAGCCGGGTACGCGCCAGGTCGACGGCGCTCTCGTCGAGCGGCCAGAGGACGGGGGCGAGCAGGCAGGCGGCGACCGCGCCGACGAGCACGGCCCAGGCGACGGCGCTACCGGCGCGGCCGGCACGCGGCTTCGGCCGCCGGACGCGGGCGGGGCGGGCGAGGTCAGTCATCGAGGCGTACCCGGGGATCGGCGGCGGAGTAGGCGAGGTCGGTGGCCAGGTTCGCGGCCAGCACCACGACGGTGGTGGCGAGGGTGGTCGCGGCCAGCAGCGGGAAGTCGCTGCCCAGCGCGGCCTGCACCGTCACCGCGCCGAGGCCGGGCAGGGAGAACACGGTCTCGACCAGGACGGCGCCCCCGATCAGCTCCGGCAGGTGGGTGCCGACGAGGGTGAGGAACGGCAGCAGCGCGGTACGCAGGGCGTGGCCGAACAGGACGGTGCGGCCGGGCAGGCCGCGGGCCCGGGCCGCGAGGACGTGGTCGTCGCGGAGGCTCTCGGCGACGGCGTCGCGGATGAACAGGACGAACCACGGCGCCTGGGCGACCGCCAGCACCGTCACCGGCAGGACCAGGTGCCGAGCCACGTCGGCGGGGTCGGTGGTGGTGGCGGTGACGTCGGTGAGCCCGCCCGCCGGCAGCCAGCCGAGGGTCAGGGCGAACAGGGCGATCGCGGCCAACCCGATCCAGAACACCGGCATGGACTGCACCGCGTACGCGCCGGCGCGCAGCGCCCGGTCGAACCAGCCGCCGCGCCGGTACGCCGCCAGGGTGCCCAGTAGCAGGCTCGCCACGAGGACGAGGGCGAGGGCGGCGCCGACGAGCAGCAGGGTCCAGCCGGCGCGGGCGGCCAGCACGGAGGTGACGGGTTCGTGCCGGCTGGTCGACCAACCCAGGTCACCCTGGAGCAGGTTGCCCACCCAGCGGAGGTACTGCACCGGCAGCGGGTCGTCGACCCCCCAGTTGGCGCGGATCTGCGCCAGGTTCTCCTCGCTGGTGGTGAACGCCGCCGCGCCCGCGTACTGGTGGGCGGGGTCGATCGGCGAGGCCGCGCCGAGGGCGAACATGCCGACGCTGGTGGCGGCGAGGATCGGCACGGCCACCAGCAGACGCCGGCGGACCACGGCACCGGCTCCCGCCAGCCGTCGGCGGCGGGCGGGGGTGGCCGGTGCGGTCACTTCCTCGTCCAGGTGTGGATGTTCCACCAGAGGCTGTTGGCCACGTCGTGCTCGTGCGGCTCCACCCGCGGCGTCACCCCGGCGAGGCCGCCCCTCACCACGTAGGTGTGCTTGAGGTAGGTGAGGAACACCCACGGCAGGTCGGTGGCGAGCTGCTTCTGGAAGGTGGCGTACGCGGCCCTGCGGGTGGCCGGGTCGGCGTTGTCGCGGGCGTCCTGCAACGCCTTGTCCACGACGGCGGACCGGTATGAGCCGGGGTTGAAGAAGCCCTGGCCGGCGAAGTCGGAGCGGAACAGCTTGTAGGAGAGGAAGTCCGGGTCGTACGGGGTGCCGAAGCCCATGACCACCGCGTCGTGCTTCATCCGGGGGGTGATCGCGTCCCAGGTCAGGCCCTCCGGCGTGATCTCGATACCGACCTTCTTCGCGTCGGCGGTCACCGCGAGGGCGAGTTCCTTGCGCAGGCTGTCGGTGGCCGGGTACATCAGCGCGAAGGCCGCCCGCCGGCCGTCCTTCGCGCGGATGCCGTCCGGGCCCGGCTTCCAGCCGGCGGCGTCGAGGGCGGCGGTCGCGGCGGCCGGGTCGGCGGCGGGCTTGCCGACGATCGACGGCTCGGCGAACTCCGACGACGGCGGGACCGGCCCGAACGCCGGCTCACCCGCCCCACCGAGCAGGCCGGTGACCATCGCCGCGCGGTCCATCGCCGCGTTCAGCGCCCGCCGCACCGCCGGGTCGCCGGTGACCGGGTTGCCCATCGGCAGCACCACGCCCCGGTAGTCGGCGGTGGGCACCCGCTCCACCCGGTGGCCGGCCAGCCCGTCGAAACCGGCGGCGAGCTTCGGCGCCAGCTCCGCCGCGTCGAACTCGCCCGCCCGCATCCGCTGCGCGCGGACGTTGTCGTCGGGGACGAACGCGACCACGACGCCGGAGTTGGCGGGCCTGCCGCCCCAGTACTTCTCGTTGGCCGCGAGCACGAGCCGGTCGCCCGGCGTCCACGAGGTCACCCGGTACGGGCCGGTGCCCACCGGCCTGCGGTTGAACTCGGCCTTGTTGACGTCCTGCCCGGCCAGCGCCTTGGCCGGCACGATGCCCAGCGCCAGCCGATGCGGGAACGGCGCGTAGGCGTACTTCAGGGAGAACACCACGGTCGACGGGTCCGGCGCGGTGACCGAGGCGAGCATGTCGAGGTCGGAGCGGAGCGTGGAGTCGACCTTCGGGTCCAGCACAGCCTGGTAGGTGAAGACCACGTCCTGGGCGGTCAGGGGACTGCCGTCGTGGAACAGCACCCCGTCGCGCAGCTTCACGGTGACGGTCCTGCCGTCCGCCGACACGGCCGGCAGCTCCCGCGCCAACGCCGGCACCAACTGGTTGCGCGCGTCGCGTTCGACCAGCCCGTCGAAGATCAGCGAGCCGCCGTCGACCCCGTAGTTGAGCACGGGGTTCAACGCCTCCGGCTCCCCCGCCGTCGCCACGACGAGGGTGTCGGCCGCGCCCGGGCCCGTCGACGTGCTCGTCGGGGACGAGCAGCCCGCCACAGCCAGGACAGCGCCAGCGGCCATCGCCGCCACCCGCACGGACACCGGCGTACCCATCACATGCTCCCCGGTCTGTTCGTCGCACGACCCCGGCGTTCGCCGCGCCGGAGCCCTGAGGTGGGCCGACCGTGACCGCGGCCGATGGCGTGCGGCGTGGCCGGCGGCGGGCCGGATCAGCGCCGCGCGACGGGGACGGCCCGCCGCGCGGTCAGATGATCTCCAGCGCCGCTGCCGCCAGCATTCCGCAATTGCCAAACATGTGCAAGAAGGCACCCGGCGCCGCCCGGGAATGGCCCTCCGTCCGTGGGGGCGCTCCCGGCATCCGCCGGGTCGGCCGCCGGTGGTTCAGCCGATCGGCAGGGCCGTCACCCGGCTCTGCCGGGCGGGCTCGGCGCGGGCCGGATCCTGGTCGGCCGCGAAGACGTGGTGGCCGAGGACCGGGGCGTCGCCGCGCCCGGCGCCGGGAAGCCGCAGCCGGCCGGCCGGGGCGGGCGCGCCTCAGGGACCGCTCGGCGGGCAGAGGAGCCGGTCCAGCAGGGGCAGCCGGAGGACGTCCAGACAGAGGTCGACCGCGGCGGGCTCCGACGCCGGCGGCGCGGTGGTCGGGGCCGGCGCCGGGGCGACCGGCGCCGTGGTCGTCGGCGCCGGGGCGGCAGGGGGCGGGGCGGCAGGCGGGGCCGGCGGCGGAGCGGGCGCCGGGCCCCTCGCCGGGGCGGCCGGCGGAACGGGGCCGCCCGTGCTCACCACGTCCTGCCGCACCACCGGCCCCCGCGCTCCCGCGGCGACGCGGGCCCGGGGAACCGCCGTCCCGCCGGCACCCGGCCCGACCTCCTCCGGCACCACCGGCTTCTCGGCGGTGCTCGTAGCGACGGTCGGCACCACCGGCACGGCGGGAAGACTCCCGGCGCCGCCGTCCGCCCGGTACGACGGGCCGGGCTGCTCCGACCCGAACGTGCCGGCGGTCAGCATCGCGTACGCCAGCGTGGCGACGGCGGCGGCGAGCACCGTCCGGCGATCGGGGCGCAGCGCGGTCAACGGGGCCCGGCCCGGCACGGCCGGCGCCGGCGGGACCGGCCGCGCGTGCTGGTGGGCGGCCAGCAGGGCGTCGAGCTGCGCGACGACGGCGGCGCGTTCCCCGGTGGCGACGGCGAGGGCGAGCGTGAGGTAGAAGCGGAAGTTCACCGTGGCGGTGGCCGGCACCCGCAGCCCGGCGAGCCGACTGCCGTCGGTGGTGTGCAGCAGGGTGAGCGGGACGTTGGGGTGGTGCGCGGCCCCGAGCATGTCCGCGTACGCCCACTCGCGCCGCCCGGCGCGGCCGGCGAAGGCCACCCGGCGGTTGGTCACGACGGCCGGGCCCGCGTCGACGACCCGGAGCCCCTTCGGCAGCGCGCGGCCCGTCGCCGCGACCTCGGCCGTGGCGACCGTCAGCCCCGGCGCGGGCAGCCCGGGCACGTGCCGGGCCTCCGCCTCGACCAGCTCCGCGGCCGGCAGCACCCGGAACACGACCTCGTCGTCGCCGAGGTCCACCGGCAGGCCGGCACGCGGCTGCGCGTACCCGAGGAAACCGGCGGCCTCGATCCGCAGCCGGATCAGGTGGTCGTTGCGCCGGCGCCAGCCCTCGACCTCGACGTCGTACGCGCGCGACCGCCGCCCGCTCTCACGCTCCGCCCACCTGACCCGCCAGGCCGGCCAGGCTGCCGCCGCCGGGATCACGATGTTGGTGCGTGGTTCCACCGTCACGCCCGGTACAACCGCCCGCCTTCCGTCCAGGACACGCGCGGCGATCGATACTTCCCATTGTTCCGATAGATGGCGGTGTGCGAACCGTAGGGATCTGCCACCTGCTGAGATCAGCCCGCTGACCGTTGGCCGATCTTTCACCCGAAGCGGATGCAACCCCTCCCCTCTGCCACTGGTCCGTGTAGTAGAGGCGTCGGGAGGAGAGCGGATGGACGGCGTGACGGCGGTGCACGAGGCATACCGGGCGCACTACCGACGGCTGGTGGGTCAGGTGTACGCGTTGACGGGCAGCCTGCCCGAGGCGCAGGACGTGGTGCACGAGGCGTACGCGCGGGCGCTGGCTCGGCCCGCGCGCTTCCTCGCCGTCAACGACCCGGAGACCTGGCTGCGGACGGTCGCGATGAACCTGGCGCGGACCCGGCACTGGCGGCAGCGGTTCCTCGACCGGCTGATCCGCAGCGGCAGGGCCGGGCCGCCCGATGACCATCCCGGACTTTCGCCCGACCGGGTCGCGCTGGTGGCCGCGCTGCGCAAGCTCCCCCGCCCGACCCGCGAGGCGGTGGTCCTGCACTACCTGGCCGACCTGCCGGTGGTGGAGGTGGCGGCAGCGCTGGACGTGCCCGTGGGCACTGTCAAGGCCCGCCTCTCCCGAGGCCGGGCCGCGCTCGCCCGGCACCTGACCGACGAACCCACCAGCGACGAGAGGACGGTGCGGTATGCCTGAGCCGGACTTCCACGGACTCCGCGACGAGGTCGACCGGCTCGTGCGGCAGCCCGACTTCGACACCGTGCGGCAGCGGGCCGGCCGGCTGCGGACCCGGGCCCGGGTCGCGGCGACTACCGGCGTGCTCGGGGCACTGGTCGCCCTCGCGCTCGGTGCGGCCTCCGTGCTGCCGTTCCTGCGGACGCCTGTCGCCCCAGCGGCGGGCGAGGCCCGCGTGCTGTGGGCCGGCGGCGGCGACCGAACCCGCCTGTACGCGGTGCTGGCCGACTGTGCAACCTGCCCGCACCGCCTGGTCGCCTCGACGGACGGGGGACGCAGTTGGGACCGCCGCGCGGAATTCCCGTCCAGCGTCGGTGACGACCCGGTCGCCGTGACCGTGCTCGGCCCGGAGTTCCTGGTGGCGCAGGTCCCGGTGGGACCGGCCAGTAAGGGCGGAGGCGAGACCGTCCGGCGAATCAGCACCGACGGCGGCGCGACCTGGCGGGACGCCGGCCAGGGCGGCACGCCGCGCGCCGCGGCCGTGCCGGGCACCCGGCTCTGGGGCTGCCTGATCCACGTTCCGCAGGGCTGCGACATTCTGGTGCCCGACCCGCGGAACGCCGCCGTGGTGCCGCTGGCGACGCAGCCACCGCTGGACGCGGCCGTGCCCGTCGACGCGCCACCGGCGGCCGGACACTGGGTACGCGGCTGCGATCCGGCGACCGGGCGGAGAGCCGCCGCGGTGAGCCGCACTGGCGGCCGGAGCTGGCAGAAGATCGTCTTCGACCGGGAACCGGAAGCCGACCGTCCGGTCGGCTGCGCGTTCGACCTCGCCACCACCGACGGCAGGACGGTGTTCGCGACGCTCTCCGACGAGCAGGGCGTCCCACGGCGGGTCTACCGCAGCGTCGACGGCGGTGCCACCTGGCAGGGGGAGGAGCCGCGGCTGCCGGATGGCTGGGTCGTGCAGGCCGGTTCGACGGTCACCGTGGACGGAACCCACGTCCTGCTCGCTGAGCTCGAGTCCCGGTTCGGGCTACTGACCAGCCGGGACGGACGGACCTACGCGCCACTGGCGGTCGACGGGCCGGTGCACCACGACGCGCCGCGGGCCGTGGCCCCGGACCGCTGGATCCGCCACGACGAGCGGACGGTGTACCTGTCCGACGACGGCCTTCACTGGCGACCGCTGGACGTCGGCTGACATCCGGGCCCGGCAGCAGGCGGCCCGTCGCGGCCGGGGCACGGCTAGTCGGCGACGACCAGCGCCTGCGGGGCGGCGGCCTTCATGCGGGTACGCAACCACTTGAGCTGGATGGCGGTCTCCGCCTCGCAGCGCTCGACGACGGCCAGCAGTTCCTCGTCCCGGGCGCCGTAGGCGGCCTGACCGACGACGGTCCAGGCGATGTCGCACTCGGCTGCCATCAGGTAGAGGTCCTGCAGGTCGCGGAGCAGGCCGATCCCGCCGGTACGGGTGCCCGTGAACAGTTGCGAGTGCAGCCGGTCCGGTTCGGCGGGAGCCTCCTCGGAGTAGCGGGCGGCGAACGGCCGCAGCCGTTCGGCGCGCTCGTCGCAGCGCTCCGCCTGCCGCTGGCAGAGGTGGCGGACGTCCGGCTCCTCGGCGTGGGCGTCGGCGACCTGGCGGAACGCGTCGGCGAGGTTGACCTGGGCGCGGTGCAGCAGGCCGAGGTAGTGGGCCAGGTGCACGGTCACTCCTTCCCGCTGGTGGCTTCGGCGGCCGGTCCGCCGACCGTCGGCGGCACACCGGCCTCCGGGGGCGGCGCGCTGCCGCCGACGGTGGGTGCCGGGGACGGGGTGCCGCCCCCGTCCGCGAGCTTGGCGACGGCGACCGCGGCGACCTTGAAGAGCGGCTGCTTGGCGACCGGGTCCCAGGCGGTGAGGGTCAGCTCGTTCGCCGCCCGGGGCGTACGGTCGTGCGGATCCTGGTCGAAGTATCCGTAGTGGAACGGCAGGAACACCACGCCGGGGCGGATGCCGCAGAGACGGGCGCGGGCCTGGACGGCGCCGCGCGCCGAGGCGATGCCGACCAGATCGCCCTCGGCGATGCCGAGCCGCTCGGCGTCGGTCGGGTTGAGTTCGACCCAGACGTCCGGGGCGGCGGCGTCGAGCTGCGGGGCACGGGCGGTCTTGGTGCGGGTGTGGAACTGGTAGACCGTCCGCCCGGTGGTGAGCAGCATCGGGTACTCGTCGTCGGGCACCTCGGGCGAGGGCTGGTAGTCCACGGCATGCAGGAAGGCCCGCCCGCCCGGCTCCTTCGCGCGGTACTCCGGCTCGGTGAACTCCGCGCCGGTGGCCAGGTCGTGGCCGTACGTCTCGCAGTCGTCCGGATCGGTACGGAAGACGCCGTCGGAGTAGAGGCGTTCGGTGCCGTCAGGGTGCTCCTCGGTGCACGGCCACTGGATGCCGGAGCCGCCGCGCAGCCGGTCGTAGGTGATGCCGGTGTAGTCGCAGGGCCGCCCCCGGGAGCACTCCTTCCACGCCTCGAACACCTCCTCCGGGCCGGTCCAGCGGACCAGCGGGTTCCCGTCCCGGTCGCGGAAGTCCATCCGGCGGGCGTAGTCGAGGAGGATGTCCAGGTCCGCTCGGGCCTCGCCGGGCGGATCGACCGCCTTGTCGCTGATGTGCACCGTTCGGTCGACGCTGGTGAACGTGCCGGTCTTCTCCCCCCACGTCGCGGCCGGCAGCACCACGTCGGCCAGCTCGGCGGTCTCGGTCAGGAACAGGTCCTGCACGACCACGAACAGCTCCGGCCGGGCCAGGATGCGCCGGATGCGGGACAGGTCGGGCAGGGAGACGGCCGGGTTGGTGGCGGTGATCCAGAGCAGCTTGATCGAGCCCTGCTCGGCGTACCGGAAGATCTGCATGGCGTGGGTCGGCGGCGCCCAGTGCGGGATCGTGTCGGCCTCGACGTTCCACAGCCTCGCCAGCTGCGCGATGTGCTCCGCGTTCTCCCAGTTCCGCAGGCCGGGCAGGTCGCCGTCGGCGCCGGTCTCCCGGGTGTTCTGCGCGGTGGGCTGCCCGTTCATCTGGTAGATGCCGGCCCCCGGACGGCCGAGCATGCCCCGGACCAGGTGCAGGCTGTTCACGCCGCAGGCGGCGGCGGTGGCCTGGTTGGACTGGTAGAAGCCTTGGAGCACCGTCGACAGCAGGCGTTGCGAGGAACCGAGCAGCTCGGCGGCGCGCTCCACGTCGGCGGCGGGCACGTCGCAGATCTCCGCCACCCGCCGCGGCGGGTAGGCGTCCACCGTCCGGCACAGTTCCTCGAAGCCGAGCGTGTGCGCCTCGACGTAGGCCCGGTCGTACCAGCCCCGGCGGACGATCTCGCGGAGCAGGCCGTTCATCAGGGCGAGGTTGGTGCCGTTGCGCACCGCCAGGTGCAGGTCGGCCTCCCGGGCCACCGGCGTCGCGCGGGGGTCGACCGCGAGCATCGCCGGCGGGTTCGGGCCGCGCCGCCGGTCGAGCATCCGCATCCAGAGCACCGTCTGGGTCTCCGCCACGTTGTGCCCCCACAGCGCGATCGCGTCGCAGTGGTCCACATCCGTGTACGACCCGGGCTGCCCGTCCGCGCCGAAGCTCGCCTTGAGCGCCGCCGCCGCGGTCGCGGTGCACAGTCGGGTGTTGCCGTCCATGTGCGGGGTGCCGAGGCCGGCCTTGCCGATCACGCCGAGGGCGTAGTACTCCTCCAGGAACAGCTGGCCCGAGGTGTAGAAGCCGAAGTGCCCCCACCCGCCCGGGCCGTCGAGGAGTTCCTTCGACCTGGTCACGATCCGGTCCATGGCGGTGTCCCAGTCGGTCTCCACCAGGCGGTCGCCGTCGCGGACCAGCGGGCGGGTCAGCCGGTCCGGACTGTTGTTGGCCTGCCAGCCGTACAGGTCCTTCGGGTCGAGGCGGCCCCGGTTGATCCGGTCCACCGCGCGGCCACGCACCCCGACGATCCGACCGTCGGCGACGGCGATGTCCATGGCGTCGCCGTTGGAGTGCAGCACCGAGGCCGACTGCACCCACCGGTCCACGTCCGCCTCGGTCAGGTCGCCGGCGAGGTGGCGATCCACCCGCACCGGCCACGGCTCCCCCGGCCCGTACGGCGTGCGCGACCCCCACGGGTCGGCGATCCGGTCGACCACACTGCCCTCCCCTCCGGCGCGCTCACCGACCTACTTCTCCCAGAACACGATCGTCACACCTTCTCGTCTCCGGAGGACCGGAAATCCGATCCGCCGGTGTGCCGCCCGGCACACACGAACCGGTGCGCTGACCGACCCGTCCCCGGCTTGAGCCGGGCGGGGACGGGGTACCACTCCGCCATGGGTCAGCTCAGCAGTTCGCCGCCCCCGCCGCAGGCCGTCGAGCTGCGGCGGTGGACGTTGTCCGAGGGGGCGGACCTGCGCGGCCTGCGGGCGTCCCTGCACGAGGAGTTGACGGGCGACGTGCTCGGCGAGGGCGAGGCCCTGGAGGAGGTCCCCGAGCTGGTCGTGCTGATCGCCACGGAACTCGCCACGAACGCTCTGCGCGACGGGAGGCCGCCGACCATCGTCCGGCTGCTCGCCACCGACGACCACCTCGTCCTCGACGTCGCCGACCACGACCTCGGTTCCCTGCCGGAGCTCGCCGACACGCAGCCCGAGGGTGCCGGCGGGCGCGGTCTGCAACTCGCCCGCGCCCTCTCCCTCGACGTCGGCTGGTACGCCACCGGCACCACCAAGAACATCTGGGCGTCCTTCCCCCGCACCGCCCGGTTGGGCGGCGCGCGGCACGCCTGACCGGTGGGCCGCCCGCACCGGCCGGGCAGTTCGGGCCCCCGGGGCCCCGTCTCCCGACAACCTACACTGGTTGCCGTGGGGCAATCAGCGTGATCGGCGAAGAGCGGCGGGCCGCGCCGCGGGGGCACCTCTGCTGGGCGTACGAGGACCTGGGGTCGCTCGCCGCCCGGGCGGAGCGCTACCTGCTCGCGGGCCTCGCCGCCGGCGAACGCGTCTGGTACGTCACGCCGCACCCCGCGGACGCGGTGGCCGACCGGCTGCACCGCCTGCCCGGCTTCGCCGCCGCCGTGCGCCGGGGCGCCGCCGCCGTGGTCCCCCTGTTCTCGACCTACTCGCACGGCCACGTCGTCGACCCACCGACGCAGGTCGCCGCCTACGCGGCCGCCACCGACGAGGCGCTCGCCGCCGGGCACACCGGGCTGCGCGTGGCCGCGGAGGCCACCGAGCTGGTCCGCACCCCGGCCCAGCTGGAGAGCTTCACCCGCTACGAGCACCTCGTCGACCGCTACATGCGCACCCGGCCGTTCTCGGCCATGTGCGCCTACCACCGACCCGGGCTGGGCGACCGGGCGGTCGCCGAGCTGGCCTGCATGCACCCGGCCAGCAACGTCGACGACGTGCTGTTCCGGTTGTACGCCGTCCCGCCCGCCGACGGGCACGCCGCGCTGGCCGGCGAGCTGGACCTCTCCAACCACGAGCTGTTCCGCACCGCCCTGGACCGCGCCGACCTGCGCCCCACCGACGGTGAGCTGGTGCTGTCCGCGGCCGGGCTGCGCTTCCTCGACCACCGTGCCCTGACCCACCTCGCCGAGTACGCGCGCCGCCGCGGCGCGACCGCCGTGCTGCGCACCTCCCGCTCGGCGGCGGCCCGGTTGGTCGACCTGCTGGACCTGCCCGGCATCCGGGTGGCGGTCGCGCGATGAGGACCGGCGCCGCCGCCCAGCACCACGGCTACTACCACGAGGCCGTCCGGTACGACTCCGACGACGAACTGCTCGCCGTGGTGGTGCCGTTCCTGCTCGGCGGCGTCGAGGCGGGCGAGCCCACCTACGTGGCCCTGGGCGAGCGCACCGGCGCGCTGGTCCACTCGGCGCTGCCCGCCGGCTGCGGGGTCGAGTTCCTGCCCAGCGGCGACGTCTACGCTCGGCCCGCCTCCGCCATCCGGTCCTACCGTGAACTCCTCGCGGCACAGGTGGCCGCCGGCGCCCGGCAGATCCGGATCCTCGGCGAGGTGCCCCCGGCCGCGTTCGACGCGACGTGGGACTGGTGGGCCCGGTACGAGTCGGCGATCAACCACGCCTACGACGACTTCCCGCTGTGGAGCATGTGCGCGTACGACACCCGGTGCACGCCGCCGGAGGTGCTGGCGGACGTGGCCCGCACGCATCCCCGGTTCGCGACCGCCGACGGCCGGCACGTGCCGAGCACGACCTGGACGTCGCCGACGGATTACCTGCGGGAGACCCGGCCGGTCGTGCCCGACCCCCTCCAGGTGGAGCCGCCGGTCGTCGAGCTGACCGACCCGACGGCGGCCGAGGCGCGCGCCGCCGTGCACAAGGCCGACCGGGGCCAAATGTCGGCCGACGACGTGGACGATCTCGTCGTCGCGGTCAGCGAGATCGTCACCAACGCGCTGCGCCACGGCCGACCGCCGGTCCTGCTACGCGTCTGGTCCGGCGACGACCGCATCGTGGCGACGGTCCGCGACGGCGGCGACGGGCCGGGGGACCCGTACTGCGGGCTGCTTCCCGCGTCCGGCGGCGCCCCGGGCGGGCTGGGCCTGTGGATCACCTACCAGTCGTGCAGCCACGTGACCTGGCACCGCGACGGCGAGGGCTTCACGCTCCGGCTGACGGCCGGGAACCCGCACGCCGCCCACTGACCCACCGGCGCCCTGCCGGCCGCGGCGTCACCGCCCCCAGGGCTCGGCCGGTCGGCAGTCACCGCCGGGCCGCCCGTACACCACCGTGCCGGCGGGGTCGACGTAGCAGTGGTCGAACTCGTCCGAGCGCTGGAACAACCGGCGGCGGTCGATCTCGGTGCCGGCGGCGTCGTAGCTCACCAGTTGCGCCCCGTCCTCGTCGAGGTCGGCCCCGACCGTCATGACGGCGAAGATGCCACCGGAGATCCGGGCGGCGGTGGTCTTCCCGTCGCCGTGTTCCAGCACCAGGCGGGCGACCCGGGAGCTGACCCGGCCGCTGACCGTCACGTCGCCACCGGACCGCTTCGTGGCGGTGAGCAGGAGTCGTTGCACCGGTCCGGGGAGCAGGTCGTGCGCGGGCCAGCGGTCGATCGAGAGCCCGCCCGACACCTCCGCGCCCGCCGGCCGGTGCACGTCGCAGGTCACGTAGCCCGTCTCGGCCAGAAAGAACACCACCGCGCGGTCGCCCCGCTCGGCCGCCATCGCCAGATCGGCCATGGTCGGCTGCACCTGGCCGTCCTGCGGGCTCCACGCCAGGCACTGCCGGACAGCCGCCCGGAGGGAGGGGGACAACTCGCCGGACCCCATCGCCAGCACCTCCACCGTCTCGGCGTCGGAGGGCGCCCGTACGGCGAACCCGGCCGCGACCACCGCCAGCGCGGTCGCACCCACCGCGAGCCGCAGGCGGACCCGTCCGGTCGCCGGGCGGCGGACCGCACGGAGGACGTCCGCCCGCATCCGGTCCGCCACCCGGGGCGGCAGGTCCCGCTCGCCGGGCGGCTCGAGGGTCTTCGTCATCACTGTTCCTCCTCGTTCTCGTCGGTGACCAGCCGCGCCAGCCGTTTCCGGGCGCGGCTGACCCGGGACCGGACGGCGACCTCGCTGACGCCGAGGGCCGCCGCCGCGTTCGCGTACGGCACCCCCGACCAGAGGCAGAGCGCGACGGCCTCCCGCTCCGCCCGGGGCAGCCGCCGGGCGGCGGCCAGGATCGCCCTCATCCGCCGCTCGTCGTCCAGCCGCTGCGCGACCTCCTCCGCCGGGTCGTCCGCCGCCTGCCGGTCGACCGGCAGGCGGCGCAGCAGCGCCGCCCACCGTCGCGCCGACCGCCACTCGGTGCGTACGGCATTGCTCGCCACCACCAGCAGCCAGGGCAGCACCGATCCGTCCACCAGGCGTGCCGCGTCCCTCCTCCGCCAGGCGACCAGGAAGGTGGCCTGGGTGACGTCCTCCGCCGTGCACCAGGAGCCGGTCAGCCGGAAGGCATGGTTGTAGACCGCACGCGAGTGGCGGTCGAAGAGCCGCCCGAACGCGCCCTCGTCGCCGGCGGCGACGGCCGGCCAGAGTTCCTCGTCGCAGGGCCGTGTCTCGGTCTTCACACCCCACTATGGCCGGGTCGCCCGGTGTTGTTGCGGCAGCCGCCACCCGAGCCGCCCGCCGGCGGCCGGCACCGGCCGGACGGGACCGTCGCGCGTCCACGCGCCGCGATCGG
The DNA here is from genome assembly GCF_040639595.1 of Micromonospora sp. NPDC023814. Taxonomy (NCBI): domain Bacteria; kingdom Bacillati; phylum Actinomycetota; class Actinomycetes; order Micromonosporales; family Micromonosporaceae; genus Micromonospora; species Micromonospora sp. NPDC023814. Next base: position 75,646 of record NZ_JBFAAF010000025.1, on the reverse strand, counting down.
CTCCGGTGGCACCCGTCACGACCGGCGGACGGCGGGCGGGCCCGGGGGTACGTTCGGCGGGCAGGCGACGGTCGTTTCCGGGCGCGCCGGAGCAGACCCCAGGAGGACGCGGCCGTGCCGGACGCCGAGGAACTGATCAGCGACGCCCTCGCGGCGGTACGCGGCACCGACGTACGCCTCGCGGAGCGGCAGTTGGACCGGTTGATGATCGGCACGGGCGCGGCGGACGGCGCGGCGGCCGTCGACGCCGCGCTCCTGCGCCGCCTGGTCCGCGGGATCGGCCGGCTGGCGCCGCGCGGCTGGCAGCCGGTGGACCTGGCCCGGCTCGCCACCCGCCGGCTCGGTGCCCGGTCGGCCGGGCTGGTGACCGACGCGCTCGCGGCGCACCGCCGCGACCTGACCGGGCCGGTGCCTCCGTGGTGGGACGACCAGCTCCGCGACCTGGGCGCGCGGGTGTGGTGGGATGCCGACGAGGGCCACCTGGCCGCGTGGTCGGCCCGCGCCGGGTGGGACCGGTTCACCGCGCTGCGCGCGGCGGTCGACGCGTTGGCCCTGGTCGACGGGCTCCCGCCGGTCGCCGTGCTGCGCCCGCCGCCCGGCGCCACCGGGGCGGTCGCCGCGCGCGGCGGGTCCGGCGGCGGGTCGCGGATGCTTGACCGGGTGCGGGCGCTGCTGGCCAAGGCTGAGTCGACGACCTACCCGGCCGAGGCGGAGGCGCTGACCGGCAAGGCCCAGGAGCTGATCGCCCGGCACAGCATCGACCAGGCGCTGCTGGCGGGCGTCGCCGAGCGCGCCGACCAGCCCGGCGGGGTGCGTCTCGGCACCGACCCCCCGTACGCGGGCGCCAAGGCGCTGCTGGTGCAGGAGGTGGCGGCGGCGAACCGCTGCGAGGCGGTGTGGTCCGACGACCTGGGCTTCACCACCGTGCTGGGCTGGCCGGCCGACCTGGAGGCGGTCGAGCTGCTCTACACCTCGCTGCTGGTACAGGCCACCGCCGCGATGCTGCGCGGCCGGGGCGAGCGACGGGCCAAGGGCGCCGGCCGTCGCACCCGGGACTACGACGAGTCCTTCCTCAACGCCTTCGCGCTGCGGATCGGCGAGCGGCTGCGGGCGGCCACCGAGGACGCGGACCGGCAGGCGGCCACCGAGGCCGGGCCGGAGCGGCTGCTGCCGGTGCTCGCCACCCGCGCCGAGGCGGTGCGCGAACGCCTCGACACGCTCTTCCCCGGCGTCACCCGGGCCCGGCTCACCGTCCGCGACGCCGACGGCTGGTCGTCCGGCACCTCCGCCGCCGACCGCGCCTCGCTCGGCGGCAGCCCCAGCCCGAAGCGCCAGGTACGCGGCCGGCGCTGAGAATCTTCCCGCACCGCTGTCGGATCCGGCGGGTCGGCTCCGACCCTTCCCCGGAGACGCGTCACCATGGGCGCGGCCGAGCGGACGAGGAGCACCCGATGAAGTACATGCTGCTGATCTGGAACCGCCCCGGGTTCGTCGAGGAGCTGTCGGAGCAGGAACGCACCGCGCTCTTCGGCGAGGTCGACGAGATCATGCGCGAGCTGACGGAGTCCGGCGAGCTGGTCGGCGGCCAGGCGCTGGCCGACCCGTCGCAGGCGCGTACGGTCCGGCTGGCCGGTGACCGGCCGGAGGTGACCGACGGGCCGTTCATGGAGAGCAAGGAGCAGTTCGCCGGCTACCTGATGATCGACTGCGACAGCCCGGAGCGGGCCGCCGAGATCGCCAGCCGCTGGCCGGACGTGCGGCTGGGCTTCGGCGCGCTGGAGGTGCGGGCGGTCATGAACGAGGCCGGGACGGACATGTGAGCGGACGGCACGTCGAGGACCTGCTGCGCGATTTGGCGCCGCAGGTCCTCGGCCTGCTCGTCCGCCGACACGGCCAGTTCGACGCGGCCGAGGACGCCGTGCAGGAGGCGCTGCTCGCCGCCGCCATGCAGTGGCCGGAACGGGGCGTGCCGGACAACCCCCGGGCCTGGCTGCTCACCGTCGCCGGCCGCCGGTTGACCGACGAGTGGCGCAGCGAGCGGGCCCGCCGGGACCGGGAGGTCGCGGTGGCCGTCCGCGAGCCGGCGTACGCGACGGTCGCGCCCGCGGCCGACGAGGAGCCGCCGGCCGGGGACGACACCCTGACCCTGCTGTTCCTCTGCTGCCACCCGGCGCTGGCCCGGTCCGCGCAGGTCGCGCTGACGCTGCGCGCGGTCGGTGGCCTGACCACCGCGCAGATCGCCAGGGCACACCTGGTGCCCGAGGCGACCATGAGCCAGCGCATCCGCCGGGCCAAGCAGCGGATCGAGGCTGCCGGGGCCCGGTTCCGCATGCCCTCGCCCGGGGAGCGGGACGAACGGCTGCGAACCGTGCTCCAGGTGCTCTACCTGATCTTCAACGAGGGCTACACCGCCTCCGGCGGGCCGGACCTGCACCGGGCCGACCTGACCGCCGAGGCGATCCGGTTGGCCCGCACGCTGCACCAGCTGCTCCCCGACGACGGCGAGGTGAGCGGGCTGCTGGCGCTGATGCTGCTCACCGACTCGCACCGGGCGGCCCGGACCGGGCCGACCGGCGAGCTGGTCCCGCTCGCCGAGCAGGACCGCGACCGCTGGGACGCCGCCGCCATCGCGGAGGGGATCGCCCTGGTCACCGAGGCGCTGACGTGGTCGCCACCCGGCCCGTACCAGCTCCAGGCGGCGATCGCCGCGGTGCACGCCGAGGCGTCGTCGGCGGAGCTGACGGACTGGCCGCAGATCCTGGCGCTCTACCGGCTGCTCGCCCGGATCGCCCCGAATCCGATGATCACCCTCAACCAGGCGGTCGCGGTGGCCATGGTGGACGGTCCCCGCGCCGGCCTGGCCCTGCTCGCCCCGCTCGACGCCGACGACCGCATCGCCGGGCACCACCGACTGGCCGCCGTCCGCGCCCACCTGCTGGAGCTGGCCGGCGAGCCGCGGGCGGCGCGGGCGGCGTACCTGGCGGCGGCCCGGGGCACGACGAGCCTGCCGGAGCAGCGCTACCTGGAGCTGCGCGCCGCCCGGCTGGCGACACCGACGAGTCCCGGCGTGCCCCGCCGAGAGCCGCGCTGACCGGGCGCCGGCCGGCGTGCGGCACGGGGGCGCACGCCGGCCGGCTCTCCGTCAGGCGACCGGGACGGCCGGGCAGCGGGTGTCGCGGGCGGGCACGTCGACCGAGATCAGATAGCGGTCGACCGCGTCCTGCACGCAGGCGCTGCGGGTGTAGTTGCCGTGCCCCCACCCCTCGTAGGTCAGCAGCAGCCCCGAGCGGCCGAGCTGCCGCGCCACGTTCGTCGCCCAGTTGTGGCCGCTCGCCGGGTCGTGCCGGGTGTTGGCGAGCAGCAGCGGCACGTCGGTGCGGACCCGCAGCCGGTGCTGCGGGTTGGCGACCGGGGCCGGCGTGCCGAGGCACGTCGCGATCGCCTGCAGCGCCTGCGGGTAGCGCAGGTCGGGCGCGATCCGGGCCGCCCGGCGCAGGTGGGCGGTGTACTCCCGGTGATCGCGGACCGGCAGGTGCCAGTCGGCGCAGAAGACCGCGAAGGGGTGCGGCCGCACGGCGTCGTCGCCCGCGGCAGCGGTGGCGGCCGGGCGCCCGGTGGAAGCGGGCGGGGTCGCCCGCAGGGCCACGATGTCCCGGGCCAGTCCGGCCCAGTCCGGGCCGTACAGCGCGCGCTGGGCGAGCCGGCTGAGGTCGTACGGGGTCAGCGCCGCCCCGGGCCGGTCCGGGTCCGCCAGCTCGCCCCGCTCCGCGCGGGGGAACAGGCCCGCCCAGGCGGCCCGGACGTCCTCGCCGTGCAACGGGCAGCTCGGCGTACGGGCGCACCAGGCGACGAACTCGTCGAAGGAGTCCTGTGCGGCGGCGCCCTGGGTGTCGAGGAACGCCCGGGTGCCGAGGCTGTGGTCGACCACGCTCTCCAGCACCATGGCCCGGACCCGGTGCGGGAACTCCTCGGCGTACTGCGCGCCGAGCAGGGTGCCGTACGAGCTGCCGTGGAAGGTGAGCCGGGGCTCGCCGAGCGCCGCCCGGACGGCGTCCAGGTCCCGGGCGGCGCTGCGGGTGTCGACGTGGTCGAACAGCGGCCCGGTCCGCTGCCGGCAGTCCTCCCGGAGCAGCGCGTTGTCGGCGAGGGTGGCGTCGAACCGGGCCTGGTCGGTGATGACCTGGGGCTGTCGGTCGAGCAGCACCGCCGAGCAGAGCACGGGGTTGCTGCGGCCGATGCCGCGCGGGTCGAAGCTGACGATGTCGAACCGGCGGCGCAGGTCGTCGCTGAACCGGTCGTTGCGCAGGATCCGCCGGACGCCGGAGTCCCCCGGCCCGCCCGGGCCGAACACCAGCGAACCGATCCTGGCGGCCGGGTCGGTGGCGGCGCGGCGGGCCAGGTGGAGCGTGAACCGGTCGCCGTCCGGCCGGTCCCAGTCGACGGGGAGCGACAGGGTGCCGCACTCGGCGGTGCGGTCCTCCGCGCAGGGCTGCCAGGCGATGCCCGGCGCGGCGGCCGGCGCCGGTGGGGCGGCCAGGGCGGGCGTGGGCGGAGACAGTCCCGCCGCCAGCAGCGCGGCGGTCGCGCCGAGCGCCAGCGCCCGGAGCCGGAGCGGACGCCGGGGTGTGCCCTCCGCGTCCTGTCGGCCCGGGTCGTCCACGACGTCAGGCACCCGGGGTCGGTCGCCGCCGCGAGGGGCGGATTTGCGTACGCGCAGCACGAGATGCCGTCCTCTCCGTCGAAGGAGCGTTGCGATCAGCGGGACCAGCCTGCACTCCATCCCGCCGAGGGCCGCCAGCACCCGGGCGGAGGCCGCCTGGGCCTCGACGGCGGCCTGGGCGAACCGTCGGGACTCCTCGCGGGGCCCCGCAGGTGCACCTGCACCAGCGCCGGGCTCGCGGGCGAGTTCGCCGACGTACGCGTGGCGTCGCGCCGGCACGGCGACCACCCGCAGGCGGTGCGGGTTGGCCAACGTGGCCGGTGGGCGCACCGGCTCGCCGCCGGTGGCCGTCGGACCAGCGCTCATGACCAGCCCTTGCCGATGCGAACGGACGCTAGCGGGTCAGCGTCCGGCGCGTCACCAGTGGACGGTCGATCTCAGGGACGGGTGGGGGATGCCCCCGGCTCCTCCCCGGAGCCACCGGAGATTGGCACGGGGGTCGGCTCAGGCGTGGCACTCCCGGGTCAGCTGCGCCGGGATGCCGGTGAAGGTGGAGCTCATCCAGGCGGCCGGGCGGGACGCCCGGGAGCCGGCGTCGATCCGGTCGGCGGTGTCCTCGATCAGGGTGCGGATCCGCGGGTCGGCGGCCCGGCGGGCCTGGGCGCGTACGTCGTCGGCCAGGTCGGCCAGGTTGCGCCGGAGCTGGTCGGTGACCTGCTCGCCGGTGAGGTCACGGCGGACCGAGGCCGTCGAGTCGGTGGCGATCTTCTGGCTGCCGGTGAGGATGACCCGGTCCACCTGTCGGCAGACGTCGACGGTGTTGGCGGCCGTCGTGGCGACCGGGGACGGGCTCGCGGTGGCACTCGCCGGAGCGGTTGGGCTCGCCGACGAGGCGCCGGTCGGTGCGCCGGCCTCCTCCCGGGGCGCGTCCTGGCAGCCGACGGCCAGCACCGCGAGCGCCACCGTGGCGGCGGCGCGCCGCGCGTACACGACGGATCGGGACATGGGACCTCCCGTTCGCGGGTCTCGGCCGTCCGGCGGACGGCACGGGGTCGACCGACGCCGGGCGGCGAGACGTCGTCCTGCCAACGAGCGGGGTCACCCCCTGGACACGTCGGCCGTCGCGGCCCGACACGCGGTGCGCCGGGCCGGCGAGGGCCGGCCCGGCGGTTTTCCGCGTACGCGGGTCAGCTCTTGAAGGCGTCCTTGACCTTCTCGCCGGCCTGCTTCAGCTTGGCGCTGGTCTGGTCGTTGCGCCCCTCGGCCTCGAGCCGCTCGTTGTCGGTGGCCCGGCCGGCGCCCTCCTTCAGCTTGCCGGCGGCGTCCTCGGTCGCGTTGTTGATCTTGTCGTCGAAGCCCATGTCAACCTCCGATTGGCAGTGCCGGTACGGCCTCGGGGTACCCCGCCCGGCCACCGCCCAACCGCCCCGGCCGCCCACCGTCGACGTGGCGACCCGCGTCGGGCCTGTGTCGGTCACGGCAGTCAGGAAACAGGGACCTGCGAGAACCGCCGCGACGACCGCGCCGCCGGCCCCCCTTCGGGAGGACCGGCGGCGCGGTGGGCAGGGTCAGGCGACCGGGCGGAAGCCGCGCAGCCGCAGGCTGTTGGCGACGACGAAGACCGAGGAGAAGGCCATCGCGGCGCCGGCGATCATCGGGTTGAGCAGGCCCGTGGCCGCCAGCGGCAGGGCCGCCACGTTGTAGGCGAAGGCCCAGAACAGGTTGCCCTTGATGATGCCGAGGGTGCGCCGGGAGAGCCGGATCGCGTCCACGGCGGCCATCAGGTCGCCCCGCACGAGGGTCAGGTCGGACGCCTCGATCGCCACGTCGGTGCCGGTGCCCATGGCCAGGCCCAGGTCGGCCTGGGCCAGCGCGGCGGCGTCGTTGACGCCGTCGCCGACCATCGCCACGGTCCGCCCCTCGCCCTGGAGCCGTCGCACCACGTCGACCTTGTCGGCGGGCAGCACCTCGGCGATCACCTCGTCGATGCCCACCTCGGCGGCCACCGCGCGGGCGACCGTGGTGTTGTCGCCGGTCAGCAGCACCGGGGTCAGACCCAGCTCCCGGAGCCGCGCGACCGCCGCCCGGCTCGTCGGCTTGACGACGTCGGCCACCGCGAGCACGCCCCGGGCCCGCCCGTCCCAGCCGGCCAGCACGGCCGTCCGTCCCTCGGCCTCCGCCGTGGTCGCCGCCCGCGCCACCTCCTCCGGTACGTCCAGGCCGCGCTCGCGCAGCAGCCGGAGCCGGCCGACCAGCACCTCGCGGCCGTCCACCGTGCCGGTCACGCCGAGCCCCTCGACGTTGGCGAAGCCGGTCACCGGCGGCAGCACGCCCGCCTCGGCCGCGCCGGTGGCGACCGCCTGGGCGATCGGGTGCTCGGACGCGGCCTCCAGCGCCCCGGCCAGCCGGAGCAGCTCCGCCCGGTCCTCGCCGGCCGCCGGGAGCACGTCCACCAGGGTCATCCGACCGGTGGTGACGGTGCCGGTCTTGTCCAGTACGACGGTGTCCACCTGCTTCGTGGACTCCAGCACCTCCGGGCCCTTGATCAGGATGCCGAGCTGGGCACCGCGGCCGGTGCCGACGAGCAGGGCGGTCGGCGTGGCCAGCCCGAGGGCGCACGGGCAGGCGATGATCAGCACCGCCACGGCGGCCGTGAACGCGGCCGTCGCGCCCGCCCCGGCGCCGAGCCACCAGCCGAGGGTGCCCGCCGCGAGGGCGATCACGATCGGCACGAAGACGCCCGAGATCCGGTCGGCGAGGCGCTGCACCGCCGCCTTGCCGGTCTGCGCCTGCTCGACCAGCCGGGCCATCTGCGCCAGCTGGGTGTCGCCACCGATCCGGGTGGCGGTGACGACGAGACGGCCGCCGGCGTTGACGGTGGCGCCGACGACGGTGTCGCCGGGGCCGACCTCGACCGGGACGGACTCGCCGGTGAGCATGCTCGCGTCGACCGCGGAGGTGCCCTCGTCGACCACCCCGTCCGTGGCGACCTTCTCGCCGGGCCGGACCACGAACCGGTCCCCCACCGCGAGCTGGTCCACCGGGATCCGGGTCTCCACGCCGTCGCGCAGCACCGCGACGTCCTTGGCGCCCAACTCGAGCAGGGCGCGCAGGGCCGCCCCGGCGGTCCGCTTCGCGCGGGCCTCGAAGTAGCGGCCGGCGAGGATGAACGCCGTCACCCCGGCCGCCGCCTCCAGGTAGATGTTGCCGGCGCCGTCGGTGCGGCTGATGTCGAGGGTGAACGGGTGGGTCATCCCCGGCTCCCCGGCGGTGCCGAGGAAGAGCGCCCAGACCGACCAGCCGAACGCGGCCAGGGTGCCGAGCGAGACCAGGGTGTCCATGGTCGCCGCGCCGTGCCGCAGGTTGACCCAGGCCGCCCGGTGGAACGGCAGGCCGCCGTAGACGACGACCGGGGCGGCCAGGGTCAGCGACAGCCACTGCCAGTAGGTGAACTGCCAGGCGGGCACCATCGCCAGCACGATCACCGGCACGGTGAGCACGAGCGAGACCCACAGCCGGGTACGCAGGCCACGCAGCTCGTCCACGGGCTCGGCGGCCGGCTCCGCGCCGGCGGTTGCGGGCGGGGGCGGCAGGGCGGCGGTGTAGCCGGTCTTCTCCACCGTGGCGATCAGGTCGTCCGGGCTGACGTCGTCGGCGTACCGGACGCTGGCCTTCTCGGTGGCGTAGTTGACCGTGGCGGTCACGCCGTCCATCCGGTTCAGCTTCTTCTCGATCCGGGAGGCGCAGGAGGCGCAGGTCATCCTGCCGATCGCCAGCTCGATCTGGTTGGGTGCCATCTGCAGTGGCTTGGTGGTGGTCATCACGGTCCCGTCAGTTGTGCCCGTGGCCGGGGGCGCCGTGGCCGGCGTCGGCGGTCGGGGAGCTCGTGGCGGCGGGCGTGGGCGCCGCCGGGGTGCCCGTCGCGGCCGGCGTGGCCGACCCCGTCGGGGTGCCGGCGACGACGGTGAACTCGGCGGTGCGCACCACGCCGCCGTGCTTGAAGTCCAGGTAGAGCCGGTAGGCGCCGGCCGACGGCACCTCGGCGAAGAACCTCACCTCGGGGCCGGGCTTCGTCCGCCCGTCGCCCGGCTCGCCGTCGGGGTGCACGTGCAGGTACGCCAGGTCGCCCTGGCGCAGCGCCACCAGGTGGCCGTACGCACCCAGGTAGGGCTCCAGGTCGGTGACCGGCGCGCCGTCGCGGTTGACGGTCAGGGTCAGTTCGGCGGTGCGGCCGGGCTGCGGGGCACCGGTGAGGGTGACGGTGTAGCCGTCGACCGTCGTGCTGGCCGCCGCGGCGGGCAGCGGCTGCTCGGCCAGGGCGCCGGGAACGGTCACGTCGACGCCGAGGGTCAGCGCCTCGCCCCCGGTGGGGGTGAAGTCCGCGAACGCCCGCCAGACGCCGGGCCCGCCCAGCGGCGAGTCGACCCGCCAGGTGCCGTCCGCCGCCATCTCCGGGTGCACGTGCCGGAAGCCGGACAGGTCGCGGCGGGCCACGATCAGGTGCATGCGCTTGTCGTGCGCCACGTCGTACGCGGTGACCGGCCGGCCGTCCGGGCCGGTGACCTGGAAGGCGAACTGCCCAGCCGGGGCGTCGACCGGTCGGAGGGTGTAGCCGCGGTCGGAGACGAGCAGTCCACCCGGCAGGTGGGCTGCCGCGCCGCCCTCGTCGCCCCCGTGTCCGGCCCCGCCGGTGTCCCCGTGGCCGTCCGCGGCGTCGTGGCCGGTCTCGGCGGCCGGGGCCACGGGGCCGGCCGCCTGGCCGACCCCGTACGCCGCGCCGAAGACCGCCGCGAGACCGAGGACGAAACCGCTCAGTTTCGTCGCCGTGTTCATGGTGTGCCTCGGTTTCCCCGTGCCCGCCGTCAGGCGCCGACGAGGTCGTAGCCGGCCTCGTCGACGGCGGCGCGCACGGTGTCGATGTTCAGTGGGCTCTCGCTGGTGACGGTGACCCGCCCGGCGGCGAGGTCGACCTGGACGTCGCTGACGCCCGGGATGGCGCCGACCTCGGCGCTGACCGAGCTGACGCAGTGCCCGCAGGTCATGCCCTGCACCTGGTACGTCGTGGTGACCATCGAACTCTCCTCTCGACGCCTCCAGCATATACCCCCCAGGGGTAATGAGGAGGCGGACGGATGCCTGCTCTGCGCACCGATACCCGGTGGGGGTATCGGTCATGGACGACAGTACCATACCCCCGAGGGGTACGCTATCCTGGATCGCATGACCACACCGACGCCCGCCCCGACCAGGGGCTACACCGCCAGCAAGGACCAGTTGCTCGCGCGGCTGCGCCGCGTCGAGGGGCAGGTCCGCGGCATCGAGAAGATGGTCGACGACGACCGCTACTGCATTGACGTGCTCACGCAGATCTCCGCGATCCAGGCCGCCCTGGACAAGGTCGCCCTCGGCCTGCTCGACGGGCACGCCCGGCACTGCATGCACGAAGGGGCGGCCGAGGGCCGGGCCGACGAGATGGCCACCGAGATGATGGCCGCCGTCGGCCGCCTCATGAAGCGCGGCTGACCCGGCCGGCGGTGCCCCGGCGCTCGCACGGTGCGAGCGCCGGGGCGGCCCGGGTCAGAGCCGGCCGAGGATCTTCTCCATCGTGTCGATCTCGGCCTGCTGGGTGGTGACGATCTGCTGGGCCAGGGCCTTGGCCTCCGCGTTCACGCCCCGGGCCAGCTCGTCCCGGGCCATGGTGACGGCGCCCTCGTGGTGAGCGATCATCATGGTCAGGAACTGCCGGTCGAACTCCCGCCCGGAGGCCGCCGCCAGCTTCTGCATGTCGGCGTCGGACATCATGCCGGGCATGCCGTGGTCCATGTGCGGCGTCTCGGCGCCGGGCGACGGCACCGGCCGCCCCCAGGCCGACAACCAGCCGCTCATGGTGGCGATCTCGGGCGCCTGGGCGGCCTTGATCTCCCCGGCGAGCCGCTTGACCTCCGGGTCCGCCGCCCGCGTGGCGGCCAGCTCCGCCATCTCCACCGCCTGCCGGTGGTGCGGAATCATCATCTGGGCGAACATCGCGTCGGCGTCGCCGAAGGCGGCCGCGCCGGACGCGGTGGCCGCCGGCCCGCTGGTGGCGGGCGTGCCGTGCCCCGCGCCCGGGGACGAGTGCCCGTCGCCGCCGCAGGCGGTCAGGACGAGGGCGGCGGTGACGGTGGCGCCGGCCAGGGCGGCACGGCACGCAATGGTACGAGTGGTCACGTCTGGGCCTTTCGGTGTCAAAACGTACGCAGCAGGACGGGGACGCGGACCGGCCGACCGGGCCGCGCCGGGGCGTCCTATCTGCGCAGCACCGAGACTGTGGCGAGCCGCAGGCCGACCGGCCGGGACGGCGGAGCACGGGGCGACCGGGCCGGCCCGCCCGACCCCTGGCCCGCCAGGCCGGCGGCCGGTACGCCGGCCAGCAGCAGCACGGCGAGCAGCAGCGGAGCGGCGAGCGCGCCCAGCACCGCCAGGCACACGCCCCACCAGGGCAGCTCGCCGCCCGGCCCGCCGGACGGGAGGAACCGCTCGTGCGGGCAGTCGCCCGAGCAGCCCACGACGCCGGACAGCGCCGCCGGGACGACGTACGCGATGGCGGGGACCTGACCGAGCGGCGCGGCGGCGTCGTGACGGGGCAGCGCGGCGGGGACCTGACCGAACGGCGCGGCGGTGTCGTGACGGGGCAGCGCCTGCGACGCGCCGTCGTGCGCACCGGCCGCGGCGACGGCGTGCGCGGAAACCTCGGCGGAATGGCCCACGGCGTGCGAGCCGTGGCCGAGGGTGTGCATCGCGGCCAGGCCGAACAGCGTGCCGACGAGCAGCAGCAGCCGGGCCCATCGCCCCGCCGTCACCGTCGCCGCCGCCCGCACACCGACCACGGTAGTCCCCGGGGCCGGTGCGGCTGGGGGCCACCGGCACAGTCGACGGCGAATCCGCCCCGGACGAGACCGCGGTGTCGGCCACCACGGGACGGTCGACCGGCGGCACCCGGCAGTGACATGGTGGTGACCGACGGTTGCCGGACGGGCGGCCCGCAGCCGACACCAGCCCTCACAACCTGCGACCGGATGTCGGGATGGCTACCATTCGGCCGGTGGCCCTCCGCACTCCGCGCCGCCCGCACCGTCGCCCCGACCGGGCGGCGGTACCGAACGACCGCGACGGGCCGGGCCGGGCCGTCGCGGTGCGCGACCGGCCCGCCACCCCAGGGCGATCCGTTGCGGCGGTCACCCGGGCACGCCGAACCGACCGGCCTGCCGGCACGTACCCCGCCCTGGATTCGTTGGGAGACACTCGATGGGCGCCGACCACACCCGTCCCGCACCGTCCGCCCCGCCGAGGGTGCGACGGATCCTCGTCGCGACGGTGGTGCCCCTGTTCGTCGCCACCCTGATCGCGGCCCTGCTGCTCTGGCCGTGGGACGCCCCGGACGCCGCGCCCGGCACCGATCCGCCCCGCCACCACGGCACGGTGACCCGGGTGGTGACGGAGCCGTGCCCGCCCACCCCGGAGGCGCCGGAGGGCGCCCCGGGCGCCGCGGAGGGCCCCTGCGGCACGGTGACCGTACGCGTCGACGACGGCCCCGACGCCGGCCAGCAGGTGGAGACGCCCGTACCGGCAGGGCCGGGGGCGCCGACGGTCGCGGTCGGCGACGAGATCATCCTGGTCCAGCTCACCGATCCCGCCGACCCCTCGGCGAGCGCCTACAACATCGCCGAGCACCAGCGCGGCAAGCCGCTGCTCTGGCTGGTGGTGCTGTTCGCCGCCGCGATCGTCGCGTTCGGGCGGTGGCGGGGGCTCGCGGCGCTGGCCGGCCTGGCGGCGAGCTTCGCCATCCTGCTGACCTTCGTGCTGCCCGGCATCAGCGCCGGCAGCCCACCGCTGCTGGTCGCGGTCGTCGGCGCGGCACTGATCATGTTCGTGGTGCTCTACCTGACGCACGGGGTGACCGCGCAGACCTCGGTCGCCGTCCTCGGCACGCTGGGCAGCCTGGTGCTGACCGGCGTGCTCGGCACGATCGCCACCGCGGCGACCCACCTGACCGGGTTCGGCACCGAGGACGCCACCACGCTGTCGATGTTCCAGGCCGACGTCGACCTGCACGGCCTGCTGCTCGCCGGGATCATCATCGGCTCGCTCGGCGTGCTCGACGACGTCACCGTGACGCAGGCCGCGACGGTCACCGAGCTGGCGCACGCCAACCCGGGGCTGTCCCGGATGCAGCTGTACCGGGCGGCCACCCGGGTCGGCCGCGCGCACATCGCCTCGACGGTGAACACCATCGTGCTGGCGTACGCCGGGGCCTCGCTGCCGGTGCTGCTCCTGCTGACCGCCGACTCCCGGGCGGTGAGCCAGATCCTGACCAGCGAGTTCCTGGCCCAGGAGATCGTCCGCAGCGCGGTCGCCACCCTGGGCCTGATCGCCGCCGTGCCGCTGACCACCGGGCTCGCGGCCGTGGTGACCACGGCCGGCCGGCGCGGCGACGAGTCAGCCGACCGCGGCGCACCCCCGACCCCGCCGGCCCCCCGGCCGGCAGCCGACCGGTCCGAGGCGCTGGAGGCCCTCAGCGGGCCGCGCGCCGGAAACACCCCCTCCGCCGCCCCCGCCGGGTGGCCCGACCGAAACGGGAGCACGGACACCGCATGGTGAAACTCCTCAGCGTGACCGATCAGGACGTCCCGCCTGATAAACGCGTCACTGGTCACCCTCCGCCGTTACGAAATAACGCATTTAGTCGGCTTAGGGACGTAGATCCCCGGGAGGGCTCTCGGGTAACCTCGCTGCCGGTCACCGCCGAAGGCGCGCAGCGGCGCCTGCGGTGCCGCCGCCCAATCGCCGCCAGGCGAGCCGGGGACCCAGGTACGTGGGGTGAATCCGCGACAGCGGTAGGGGCCACTTCCGCCCCGAACCCGTCAGCTAACCCGGTCGGCGGTCGACGGAAGGGAAAACTGTGACGGCACCCCTACGCCGCTGGTTGACACCTGTGGTGGCCGTGATCGCCGCCCTGGCCGTCTTCGCCGGGCCCCTCCCGGCGGCGGCCGCACCCACCCCCCCGGCCCAACCCTCCGGCCACGGGGACGACGAGCCCAAGCTGCTGAACGACCTGATCGAGACGCGGAACCGCAGCTACGTCCAGGCCAAGGCGAAGCTCGCGAAGTCGAAGAAGCGCCAACTGGAACTGGCCCTGGAGGTCGACCGGGCGCAGGCCGACCTGGCAGCGCTGGCCCCGCAGGTGAGCCAGATCGCCGCCCAGTCCTACCGGACCGGGCGGATCGGCGCGGTGTCGATGCTGTTGGACACCGCCAGCCCCGACTCGTTCGTCAAGCGCGCCGCCGCCCTCGACGAGCTGAACCTGGTCAACGCCAAGAAGCTCGCCGAGGTGAACGCGGTCAAGAACCGCGCCGAGCAGGCCAAGCTGGCGCTCGACGCCGAGGTCCGCGAGCAGCAGAAGCTGACCAACGAGATGGCCCGCGGCAAGCGCGAGGCGGAGAAGGCGCTCGCCCTGGTCGGCGGCAGGGGGCTGACCGGCGGCAAGGTGGTCGCCACCTCGCCGGTGGCCCGGATGGCACCGGGTCGTACTGCCGACGGCGACTGGAAGCCCCTGTCCTGCACCGAGAACGACCCCACCACCTCCGGCTGCATCACCGCGCGCACCCTGCACATGTACAAGGAGGTCAAGCGGGCCGGCTTCAACCGCTTCGTCGGCTGTTACCGCTCCGGCGGGCCGTACGAGCATCCGAAGGGCCGGGCCTGCGACTGGTCGCTGCAGAGGAGCGGCTTCTCCCCCTGGCACAACGACGACACCTACATGTACGGCAACAACCTGACCGCGTTCCTGGTCCGCAACGCCGACCGGCTCGGCATCTACTACGTGATCTGGAACCGGCAGATCTGGTTCCCGGCGACCGGCTGGAAGTCCTACAGCGGCCCGTCGAACCATACGGACCACGTGCACGTGTCCCTGCTCTGACGCAGCCAACGACAGGGCCGCCCCGCGTCTGCGGGGCGGCCCTGTCGGCGTCTCTAGACCCTGTCGGCAGCTGTAGCCCTCTCGGACGCTGTCGGCGTCTCTGCGACCCGCTCCGGCGTCGCGCGGCCCGGTCCGGACGGGCTGTGGGCCCTGTCGGCGCTTCGGCGCTCTCGGCGCTTCTGGGACCCGTGGGCGGTTGAGGCCCACTCGGCGTCCGTCGGCTCCCGTCGACGGGCGTCGGCGTCCCGAGCCGGGCCGAGCGAAGGAACGGGTCAGGCGAGGGCGGCACTGACGGCAGGCTGCGCCCCGTCGACCGCGCCCGGCCCGTTGGCCACCTCGGCGCCCCCCCGCGCCTCGCCGGCGGACACGGCGGTCACCGCCCGCGCCTCGCCGGCCGCCAGCCGGTACGACATGCCCACGACGGCGCAGCGCCCGGCGGCCACCTCGGCGGCGAGCACGGCCGACCTGTCCAGCATCGCCTCGACGGTCTGCGCGATGTGGATGTCGACGATGCGGTCGATGTCGTCCACGCCCTCGGCGGCGGCGCGGCGCAGGCTGGGCACCACGGCGTCCACCACGGCGCCCAGGTGCCCGGCCGGGGACGTGCCGGTGGCGTCCGCCGTACGGGCCGCCTGGACCGCCCCGCAGGAGTCGTGCCCGAGCACCACCACCAGTGGTGTGCGCAGGACCGTCACGGCGTACTCGACGCTGCCCAGCACCTCGGGGCCGACCGTGTGCCCGGCGGTGCGTACCACGAAGAGGTCGCCGAGGCCGCGGTCGAAGATGATCTCTGCGGCGAGCCGGGAGTCGGAGCAACCGACGATCACCGCGAACGGGTGCTGCCCGTCCGCGACCGCGGCACGGTGCCCGGCGTCCTGGTTGGGGTGGCGGGGGGTGCCGGTGACGAACCGGCGGTTGCCGGCCTGCAACTCGGCGAGCGCCTGCTCCGGACCGCCCGGAGTGGGGAACGCGTCCCGCACGGCGGTCGGGTCTCCCGGTGCCGGCTCCGACGACTTCCGCTCCGGGCCCGGCTGAGCGCCGGGGGATCCGGGACGACTCATCTCCCTCACCTCGTCCCTCACGAACGACCTGGTCACCCCGGCCGACGCTGGGCGCGGGCTGCCCCCACGGTCACACGCACCCGAAGGTACGTCAAGGGATGCGTGATATGCGTTTCATATGTTCGCGCCCGCCCGCAGACGTCGGGCGGGGCCTCCCGCGCGAGGGCGCGGCGGAAAACCCGAAAGGCGCGCCATACGATGACGACATGGCGACGACAGGGGAGAACGGGAGCACCCGCAACTGGACGTTCCTGACGAACCACGGGCACGTGCTGCTCGCCATCGCCCGCAACCCCACCGCCCGGCTACGCGACGTCGCGGACGAGGTGGGCGTCACCGAGCGGGCCGCCCAGGCGATCGTCGCCGACCTGGAGGCGGGCGGCTACCTGCACCGCACCCGGGTGGGCCGGCGCAACGAGTACACGCTCAACCCGGCCGGGCGGTTCCGGCACCCCGCCGAGGCCGACCGGCAGGTCGGCGACCTGCTCGCCCTCTTCACCGACGACGATCCCGAGAGCGCCGGCCGCACCTGAGGCCGGGGGCAGGCCCCGCCGTCGGCGCGCGACGGCAATCTCACCGCCTGCGCGACATCGGCGGCGCCGCGTCCGTCGCCAGGCTGTCAGGGCTCTCGCCGGCGACACCGACCGACCCGGCGCCGGACACCCCCGGACACGCTCCGCGACACCGGCGACGGCTACCCGGCGAGGTCTTGGTCGTAGTCCGGACCAGGCCGAGACGGCCGACGGAGGACGATCAGCCGCCGCGGGCGACGGGGCCGATCAGCTGACGTTCGATGGGGGTCATGCTGAGCATCACCCACTGCACCTTGCCCTTGGTGATCAGGCCGACCATCTCCGGGTGCAGCTGGGTGAACCAGCTCTGCACGCTCATCAGGCCCAGTGCGCTCGCCGCCGTCGCGGCCTCCGTCTCTGCCAACCGCTGGAGCAGCACGATGTCGCTGCGTACCAGCGCGTCGACGTCCCAGCCGGCCAGGTCGTCGCGGACCACCAGGGTGGCCCGCCAGGGCGCGCTGAGGCCCGAGTCAGGGCCCGTGACCGGGCCGGTGTCGATCACGACGAGCTGCGGCTCGGTCGGGGTGGCCGCGGTCGGCGGCGCAACGCCCGGCGGTAGAAACGAGGCGACCTCCCGGCCGATGACGCAGCGCCGCAGGAAGCTGTCCCACTCCTGCTCGCGGGCGGTCTGGATGAACAGCCGGGCACCGAGCGCCAGGGCGCGGAACGCGAGCAGCTCGGCGCAGCGTACGCCGCCGGTCAGGAGCAGCCGCGTCGGTTCGGCCCGGAACAGGCGCAGTCCCACCGGCTCCTGCTGCCGGCTACGCCCGACGACCAGGCCGCCGCCCCCGGCAACCAGGTGCAGACTGCCGACCGTGGCGGTGTCGGCGACGTGCAACCCCATCCGGCTGCCGGGGAAGGCGACGCTCTTCACCGCAGGAAACCTCCGAGCGGAAGCGTGGCGGCCACGCCGTGCGCGTGCTCGCCGTCGAGTCGTTGCAGCCGACCGCCGTGGCCGCGGATCGCCTCGTGCAGGGCCTGGTCGGCGGCGGCGAGGGCGGTCGGGTCGGTGCCCATCAGGCGGAACGCCACCTCCACGGCGACGTCGTCGCCGACGGTGCGGCTGGCCGCGATCGACACCACGCTGGCGGCGGCGGGCAGCCCCCGCAGCAACGGGTCGACCTCCCACGGCCGGCGGGGCCAGGCCAGCATCCGGTGACAGCTCTGCGGGGCGCCCTGGGTCGACCAGCCCCGCCAGGTCTCCCGGGCCAGCGGCCGCTCCCCCGCAGCGCCGGGCGACCCGCCGGTCAGGTGGGTGAGGGCGGTGACGGCAGCGAGCACCTCGTCCCGGTTGAGCATCCGGGCGGTCACCCGCTCCTGCCGCAGCTGCCGCCGCATCCGCCGAATCGCCGCGGTGAGCGTCGGGCGCAGGTCACGGTCGGCGTGGAAGTCGGGGGTCCGCGCGACCTGGAGCACCACCCAGGCCTGCCGGCTGGCCGGCACGTCCCCGTTGGTCAGCTCCCGGTATGCCCGGTCCACCGCCGCCGCGCCGGAGCGGGCGCGCGGTGCCGGCGTCACCTGGATCAGCAACTGCACCACCACCGGGGGCGCTTTCTCGTCGGCCGCCGGCAACAGCGAGGCCGGGGACGGCAGGGCCTGGGGCGCACTCATCAGCAGGGCGCCCTCGGTCGGGTCGACCTCGAAGACGGCGCTCAGCCCGCCCCGATGGGTCAGCAGCACGGCCGGCTGGTCGTCGACCTCGACGGTCTCCAGCTCGACGCCGCGCTCCAGATGGGCCAGCAGGTGCGCGGCCGCGTCCCCACCGGCGGCGGTGAGCTGCCGGCGGCGGCCCCGGAAACCCCACCAGACCGAAATCCACTGGTACAGCCACCGGCTGCGGAACCGGATCATCGTCGGGGTGAGCAGCAGCACCGCCCCGGTGGCCACCGTGGCGGTGAGCGGCACGCCGTGCGGGGAGGCGGCGAGCACCGCCGCTGCGCCGGCCTGCCATGCCACCAGTTGGGCGACGTTGATGCCGCCGATCCCCTGGGCGGCCTGGTGTGGTCGTACTGCTTGATTGGCTGCGGCCGTGGCCGCGACCGCCACGTCGGCGGCGGCAGCGGCAGCAGCGGGCTGGGGGGCGGGAGTGGCGGCGGCCCGCGGGGGCGGCGCGGCCTGCGCCGTGGCGGCGGCCTGTGCGGCCGTCGCGGCCCGTGCCGCACTGGCCGCCTGGCTGATGTACGCGGTGCCGACGGCTGCCCGGCCCTGCCCGCGCTGTGCCATCCCGTCCTGCCGCGGGCCGCTGCCGGCCCGGCTCACCGTCGGCGCGGGCGCCGCTACGCCGGCCTGCTGCGGTGGTGCCACCCGTGGCGCGGGCGGCACCTGCCGAGCCGGTTGGGCGGCCACACCCGGATGGTGCTGCCAACCCGGTTCACCCGGCCGTGCCGCACCCGGATGCGTCACCTCGCGTCCCTCCTCACCTGGGCCGGCCCGCTCAGCGACCGATCGCGGCGCGGATGTCGGCCACCGTCACGGTACGCAGCTCGTCGAGGCTGGGCCGTTGACCGGACTGACGCAGCCGTTGCGCCTGGGCCTTGCGAACGCCCTCGAAGAGCTTGCGGGCCTCGCGGGCGTTGCCGAAGTTCTGGTCCCGCTCGATGGTGGCGAAGTGCGCCTGGAGCAGATCGGAGACCCCGTCGGCGAGCAGATACTCGTCGCCGACGGCCATCCGCTCCACGATGACGACCAGTTGCTCGGGGCTGTAGTTGCCGAACTCGATGGTCTTTGCGAAGCGGGACGCCAGACCCGGGTTGGCGTCGAGGAACTGGAGCATCTCCCCGGTGTAGCCGGCGGCGATGACGGCCACCTCGTCGCGATGGTCCTCCATCAGCTTGACGAGCGTGTCGATGGCCTCCTGCCCGAAGTCGCCACCACTGCCGAAGGAGCGGGAGAGGGTGTACGCCTCGTCGATGAAGAGCACCCCGCCCCGGGCCAGGTCGAAGGCCGCGGCCGTCTTCTCGGCCGTATGGCCGAGGTACTGGCCGACGAGGTCCCGCCGGGACACCTCCCGGAACGCGCCGCCGGGCAGCGCGCCGAGCGCCGCCAGCAGCTCGCCGTAGATGCGGGCCACGGTGGTCTTGCCGGTTCCGGGTGCGCCCGCGAAGATCAGGTGGTGGCTGACCGTGCCGACCGGCAGGCCGGCACTGCGCCGCCACTCGTTCACCTGGATCTCGTCGATGAGCGCGCGGACCTCCTCCTTCACCGACTCCAGGCCGACCATCGCCTCGAGCTCGGCGAGCAGCTTGTCGGTGCGTGCGGTGTCCTGCTGCTTCACGGCCTGCGCCGCCTCGGCCCCGAAAGTGGCCCGCCGGCTGGCCACGCCCTCCGCGACGGTCGGTGCGGCGCCCTCGGCGACCTCGATCGCCGGCAGTGCGGTGTTCTCGGTGGTGCACTCCTCGACCGTGCCCTGACACCCGCGGGCGAAGGAGACGGCCGGGCCGCGGGTGTCGCGGATCCGGCAGCGGCGCAGTACGGGCGCGCTCTGGTGCACCACGGCGACTCCGGCGTGACCGGTCTGGGAGATGTCGCAGGCCTCGATGGTCGGGCGGCCGTACTGGTAGACGTAGATGCCACGGTTGCCGCAGCGGGTGACCGTGCTGGTCCGGATCGTCGGGGCGGCGCCGATCCGGACGATGATGCCGTCCTCGCTCAGGTCGCTGAACTCGCAGCCCTCCACGGTGCCGTCGGAGTCCTCGACCACCAGCCCGTAGCGGGCGCCGGTGACGCGACAGCGGGTCAACGTGAACTCCGACCGGCTGGCCACCGAGACGGCCGGGCCGAAACCGGCGCTCAGCTCACACCCGGTCATGGTGAGCGCCGCCCGGTCGACCGCCACGACCGGCGCGTCTCCGGCCTTGAGCACCAGATCGCGCAGCTCCAGCCGACCCGAGTTGCAGGACACCGTGGGGTACGCCCCGGACGAGGCGTCGATGGTGACCGTGCCGGCGCCCTGCGCGGCGACGATGATGATCCCGCGGTCGTTGACGAACAACGCCTCGTAGTAGGTGCCGGGGCTGACCGAGACGACGGCGTCGTCGTCCGCCGCCGCGAGCGCGTCACCGATGGACGGATAGGCGCCGGGCTGGTCCGGGGAGACGAGAAGGGTGCGCGTCATGGCTCCGGTCTTCATACGGCGAAGGGGCACGCCGACGATATCCCAGGCGGTCGACACGGCGGGAGCCCCGTCGCCGCGAGCCGAACCGTGCCACCCGGGACCCGTCCGGTGCGCGTCGGCGGGACCGGGCGCGTCGGCTGCTGGCGGAGCCGATCGGCGGTGCCGGCGAAGGTTTGGCGCGGCCGGGTCAGGTCGACGACGGGTCGGGCAGCCCGGTGCCGGCCCGAGCGGCACGGCGACGGGCCGCTAGGCTCGAACCCGGACCGATGGCTGGTACGCATGTGCGGGAGGACGGATGGCGGAACTCCGGATGTTGCCGCTCGCCGCAGGCGCGCTGCTGGTCGACGGGACCGTCCACACACACACCTCGATCCGCGGCGACCTCGCGCCCGACCTGCACCCGGTGATCCGGCGCTTCCTGCACGAGCTGCCGAGCGGCCAGCGGGAGCGCTTCGCCGGCTGGTGCGCCGAGTCGGTCCTGCTCTCCGACCGGCTGTACGCGGCCGAGGCCGACGGGGGGGCGCTCAGCCCGGCCCGGGCCCGGTCGCTGCTGTGGGGCGCGAAGGTGCGGGTGACCCGGGTCCGGGAGGAGGGCGACCCCCGCCACGGTGAGGTGCAGCCACCCTGCCGCTCGTGCGCGGCCCTGCTCGACTGGTTCGGCGTGGAGGCGCTGGCATGACCGCACGCTTCCCACCCCTGGTGGCCGAGACGCTCCAGGTCGCCGGCTGGGTTCCCGGCCGGCGCGACGACGAGCGGGCCCGGCGGTGGGCGCTGAGACTGGCCGCCGTCGCCGCGCCGGACGGCCGGCAGCACACCGTCGTCCGCGCCGCCGTCGAGGCATTCGCCGAATTCGGCGGCCTGCTGGTGCGCCCGCAGGGCGACGGAGAAGAGATCGCACCGAGCACGTTCCACCTGGACCCGTTCCTGGTGAACCACTCGGCGGCCACCCTCGCCGCGTTGGCCGGGGCCATCGGCGCGCCGCTCACGCCGCTGGGCGAGGAGGGCGACGGCACCGGCATCCTCGCGGTCGACGAGCCGGGGCGCGTGTTCGTGCTGGACCACGGCGGCGACTGGTATCTCGGCGAGCACCTCGACGAGGCGATCACCGCGTTGGTGCTCGGCCGGCAGCCCCGTCGGGTACGCCAGGACGGCAGGTGGTGACCGACTGGGGGCCCGCGACCCCGACCGAGGAGGCACTGCTGGCCGCCGCCGAGGCCGGGGACCGGGACAAGCTCCTGGCGACGCTGGCCACCGGACCGCTGCTGCTGCCGGTGTCCCCCGAGGCGGCAGCCGGCCGCGCGCCGGTGGCGTGGCCCACGGCCGGGTACGACGGGCGGACCCACGTCATCGCGTTCACCTCACCCGGGGCGATAGCCGCCTGCCTGCCTGGGCAGTCGGTCAGCTACCGCGTGCTCGCCCTTGCGGACCTGGCCGCCGACTGGCCGGACGACGACTGGCTGCTCGCGATCGACGCCGGGCTGCCGATCGGCGTCCGGCTCACCGCCGGGGAGGTGCGTGCGATCGCCGCGCCCGCCCTCGATGCTGAGCGGGAGCTACGCGAAGCGATCGGCCGGCAGGAGCCGGACGCCCTGATGGCGGCCCTGCTCCGGGCGGAGCTGCTGCTGCCGCTGCGGCCGGGCGGGTCCGAGTCGCGGGACCTGTCCGATCCGGACTTTCCGTGGTGGTGCCTCCCGGATGAGCAGGGGCAGCCCTGCCTGCCGGTCTTCACCGCCGAGGCCCGCCTGCGACAGGCCCTCGGCGACCACGATTTGGTCGCGGTCAGCAGCCTCCAGCTGGCCGAGCAGTGGCCGGACCCGTCGTGGCAGCTCCTGCTGAACCCCGGCACTCCGCTGGCGGCGGCGCTGCCCGGCGAGGCCGTGCGGACCCTGCGCGACTGGCTCGGTCAGCTACGGCAGGCGGTCAACGATGCCACCGAGGAGGAGCGTCAGCGCCTGGAGACGGCCGCGTACGCCGAGCCGGCCACGGTGGGCGTACCGGCACAACGGACAGCGCCGGACGAGGACGACGCCGAGTACGAGCCGGACCCGGACCTGCCGGTGCGGCTGCAGCTGGTCATCCCGCACCGGTACCTGCCGTCGTATCTGGAGGACGGCTATCAGCGGGCCGCCGGGCTGGTGCACGCCTGGGCCGGGCCGGGCCGGGACACGCCCACCCGGCTCTACCGGCGCCTCGGCCTGCTCGGCGAGGGCTCGCCGTTCGCGGAGTCCGACGAGTGGGTGGCCGTGCTGCGTTGGGAACCCGACGAGAGCACGCCCGAAGACTGGGGGCGCGGCCAGCCGCGGATGGAGTCGTTGGTGGTACCCGACGGGACGGGCCTGCACTGCCTGCACCACGACGGCCGCGACGAGCTGCTGGCCCGCTTCGACGCGGCCAGCGGGCGCTGGCTGCCGGCCTGACCGTCGGTCGGCTCGTGGCCCTGGCGCAGCCGCAGCCCGGGACGGCCGGGGCTGCGCCGGCAGCGCGCGTCAGCGTCGGTCGCCGCCGAACCAGTCCCTGGCCGACCGGCTCTTGAGCAGGGCGAGTGCCACCCCGGCGAGCCCGCCCACGACCAGCGGCGTGACCATCGTCGGTTGGAAGCTGAGCTTGCCCTGCACGAGCAGGCCGACCAGGGCGACGACGAAGAGCCCGAAGGTGAACGTGGCCGGCGTCCGCAGCCCCGCGGCGCCCGCCCGGCGCCAGGCGAGGACCATCCCACCCACCGTCATGGCCACCAGCAGCAGGCAGAGCGCGAGGATCAGCACGGCGATGACGATCAGGAAGGTCTTGCCGTCTCCGTCGCTCCTCGCCATCGCCACGAAGAAGGCGACGCCCGCGACGAGCCAGGTGAGGGCCGTGGGCACCATCAGGAGGATCGCCGCGACCACCGTGATCGGCCGCGGGGCGGCCGTGGGCGGCACCGGCGCACCGGACGGTCCGGCATGCGGGGGTGCGGCGCCGGGCGGTGGCGGGGGTACGGCACCGGGGAACTGGGCCGACATCTCGCCTCCTGTCCGTCAGGTGCCCGGCCGGCGCCAGCCGGCGTCGCCCGTCGGGTCGGTGGGGTGGGCCGGCTGCCCGCCCGCCGGGCCCGACGGCGGCACGCCCGGCCCGGCCGGATGCGTTCCCGCCACCGGCGGGTACGGCTCGCGCGGTGCCGGCGGGTACGGGGTTCCGCTCTCGGCGGGACTGGCGACCGCGGTGCGGACCTCCTCCGAGGATGCCGCGGTCCTCCGACGGAGGCGTCGCCACACCAGCAGCACCACCGTCACCACGAGGCCGAGGAAGAGGAGCACGACCGCCAACGAGACCACGAATTCGACGGTCTTGTTCGATGTCCCTGAGTTCTCCGCGCGCGCACGGGCCAGCGTCGGGTCGAGCGTGGGCTCCCGAGGTGCCTGTGTGCGGCTCAAGCGGTTGTCCGGCTCGCCGGTCAACGCCCGGCGCAGGTCGAGCTGGCCGTAGCCGTAGTCGAGGTCCTTACCCGGTTTGCCGGCGTCCCGCGTGGTCTCCAGCATCCGCTTGAACAGGTCGTGCGAGTTGAGGTTCGGGTACTTCGACTTCACCAGGGCGACCGCGCCGGAGACGAGCGCGGCAGAGCCGCTGCTCCCGGTGCTCATCGTGTACTGCCCGTCGGGCAGCGCGGCGAACAGGTCGTCGCCGGGTGCGGCGAGGTCGGTCTCCTCGGCGGGGATGGCGGCGATTCGGCTGGGGCGACCGTTGCGGTCGGTGCCGGTCACCGCGAGCGCGCCGGGGTGCCGGGCCGGGCTACCGATGATCGCGTCCTGCTTGTTGCCGACAGCGGCGACGACGATCACGTTCTTCTGGTACGCCCGTTTCACCGCCCGGTCCAGATCGGCGTCGGTCGAGCTGCCCAGGGAGACGTTGACGACGTCGGCGCCGTGGTCCACCGCCCAGTCGATCCCGGCCGCGAGCGCGTCCGGCGCGATGATCGCCTTGCCCTCGGCACCCTGCACGGTCACCGGCAGGAGCTTGGCCTTCGGGGCGACGCCGAGCACGCCCTCGCGGCCGCCCGGGCCGTGCCCGTGCCCGGCGATCAGGGACGCCATCGCGGTGCCGTGCCCCTGCCGGTCCTGGTGCCCCTTGCTCCGGTCGTCGTAGAGATCCACGCCGGGGAGCACGTTGTTCCTCAGGTCCGGGTGCCGGGCGTCCACTCCGGTGTCGACGACCGCGACCGTGATGCCCTCACCCTGGCTGACCTTGTGCAGCTCGGTCAGTTCGAGGGCGTCGAGGTGCCAGGCGTCCTTGCGGCTGTCGGCGGCCTGGGCCGGCGTGCCCGCCAGGGCCAGGGCCGCCAGGACGCTCAGCGCGGCCGTGGCCAGCGTGGCCGCCGGGCGGGGGGCGAGGAGCATCTGTGCGTACCTTCCTCTGTGGGCCGTCGATCGGCCGATGCACGGTCACCGCATGGTACGGGCCGGCCACCCATGGTGTGGTGACCGGCCCGCCCGTGTGTCAGCCCTGACCGAGCGCCTTGCCCTGCTGCCGCGGTCGGTGCTCCACCGGCGCCTCGATGGCGCCGGCCGCGGCCGACTCGGTGGCCCAGAGCTCGTCGTCGCCCTCGCCGTACTCCCAGGTCTCCGGCTCGTCCTCAGCCCGGTGTGCGACGCTGCGGGAGCCTGGGACGGCCGGGCCTCCCCGGCGTCCACCCAGCGACGGCGCCGGCCCGGTGGTGGGGGCCGGACGCGCCGCGCCCCCCGCGCCACGGCCCGTGAGATCCGGACGGGCACCCGTGCCAGGGGTGAGCAAACCACCGGCACGGGTGCCGCCGGTGCTCGGCGTGGCCGGGCGACCGGCACTCGGCGGTGTGCCGGGACGGCCGGTGGTCGGGGACCCGGCGCGCGGGCCGGACGTGGCGGGCGTGGCCGGGCCGGTGCCGCGCTGGCCGCCGAGGCTCGGCGGCGGCGACGCCGGCCGGGCCGGAGTGCTCCCCGCGCGCTTGGGGCCGGCGGTGCTGCCCGGCAGACGCGGGCTGGACGGCGGGGTCGCCGGACCGGTCGGCCGAGTGCCGAGGCCCGGCGCGCCGGAGCGGGGGCCACCCGGCCGGCCGGTGCCGGTGTTGCCGGGCAGGGTGGGTCGGTTCGGCGCGGCGCCGCGATTCGCCGGGTTCCCGCCGGGGCCGGGGTTGCCGGTGCCCGGCAGGGTGGGCCGGTTCGGCGCCGAGCTGCGGGTGCCCGGGGTGGGTGCCCCGGCACCCGGCAGGGTGGTGCGCGGGGTGCCCGGCCGGCTGGTGTTCGGCGCGTTCGGACGCAGGTTGCCCTGGCCGCCGGTCACCGGCAGCACCGGGGTGGGCGGGGGCGGGGGCGGGGTCGCCGGCGTGCCGGTGACCGGCGGCGCGGCGGGCGGGGGCCCGGGCGGCGCGGGAGGCACGGTCACGGTGCCGGCGAGCCTGACGTCGTCGGGCAGGCCGGGCGGCGGCGGCGTGGCGGTGGGCGTGGTGGTCGTGTCGGGCCGGTTGGGCATGTCCGGCCGGGTCGGCCGGTCGCCGGACATGGTCGGGGCGACCGGCTTCGGCCCGGCCGGTGCGCCGGGCCGAGTGGGCCGCGGGGCCAGCGAGGGGGTGTGCACGACCGCGTTCGTCGGCCCCTTGTACATGCCGCCGCGCGAGATGTTCGAGATGTAGACGTCGATGTAGAGGTCCGCGAGCGGCTTGACGATGTTCTTCGCCCGCTCGTGGAATTCCTTCTGCACGTCCTCGTACGACTTGGCGTTGTTGATCCCGAAGAGGTCGCTTACCTGGACGCCCTCGTCGTCCTTGCGCTTGTTGGCCTGGTGCTCCTGCTCGGCCTTGTACTCCAGCCAGAGCTCGCGCATGTCCCGCTGGGTCTGCGCGATCTTGCCGGCGATCTGCTCCAGACCGCTGGCCGTCTTGTCGGCGACATCCTTCCACTCGTCCAGCGAGTAGAGGGCCGCGCCCACCTTGCCCATGAAGACCCGGCCCGCCGGCGACCGCCACTTGGCGTCCAGCGCGTCGGCGTGCCGCTTGAGGTTCTCCCGCGTGGTCTGCAGCAGGCTGCTGGCGCGCCGCCAGGTTTCGGCGAGGGCGACGGTGCGCTCGTCGCTCTCCTTGCGGGCGTACTCCCACATCTCCTCGACGGTGACCCCGTCCCACGCCGTGGGTTCGTAGGGTGCGGCCTGGGCAGACCGCTCGGCGGCGTAGTCGTCGACGACGCCGGCGTAACCCGGGATGTACGTCGGCGTCCATCCGTAGTAGTTGTCACTCATCCCCGCTCCTCAGCGTTCCCGTCCCCTGCCCACCGTCAGGACCGCACGTCCGGGCGTGCCACCTCGTCGCCGTACATCTGCTCGTTGTCACCCTGGACCCGGTAGGAGCCGGAGCCCTCGCCGATGGTCTCCGGCTTGTCCACGTCCGGCGTCTCCTCCGAGTCGTCGTCCACAGTGCAGACGTCCGGGCCGTAGTAGGTCGCCGGGTCCGTGGCTTCCGGCGGGACCGCGTTGGCCGGGTCGGTTTGCTCGTTCCCGCCCTGCTGCCAGTAGTCGTTGAGCGTCTTCTGCCCGTCGACACCCGAGAAGGCGTTGTAGACGTCGTCGTTGGTGGCCTGGGCCAGCGCGTCCCCGGTGAGGTACTCGGCGGAGATCGACATCGCGGCCGTGCTGAGCGAGATCAGGCCCTTCATCGCGTCGCCGAGCATGTGCGCCACCGCCGAGCGGCTCTCGTCGTGCCGGCCCCGGAAGAACTTGCCCTCCTTGAGCCCACCTCCGCCGAACGGCGCCTGCACGGTGAGCATGGGGCGTACGCCGTTCTCGAAGCTGGGCCGGAAATTGGTGTCCAGCTCGTCCTGGATGGCCTTCGCGAAGTCCTTCAGCTGCTGGATGTCGACGTCGATGTTCTCGTCGACGAGCCACTCGTCGCCCATCTGCCTCCCCGTTCGCTCACACGCCAGCGGCGCGGCTGTGCCCCCAGCCGCGACCCCATACTTCCACTCTGGTGGACGATAGCCTCATCGGGCAACCCCGCGTGGTGCTCACGTCCGTGGCGGCAGGTTCACCAACTGCACGAGGCGGGTGCCCTCCCGCCGCGTGACCAGCCAGCCTCGGCCCGGCGGCAGCGGCCCGGGGCGGACGGTGCCGAGCAGCACACCCTCGTCCCGGTTGCCGGACATCACGATGCCCGGCGTGCTGATCTCCCGCAGCCGCATCAGCACCGGCTCGTACAGCGCCCGGCTCGCGCCGCCGGTGCGGCGGGCGATGACCAGGTGCAGACCGATGTCCCGGGCCTGCGGCAGGAACTCCAGCAGCGGGGTCAGCGGGTTGCTGCCCGCGCCCGCCACCAGGTCGTAGTCGTCGACCAGGACGTACAGGTCCGGCCCCTTCCACCAACTGCGGGCGCGCAGTTGGTCCGGCGTCACGTCGTTGGGTGGCAGCCGGTCCCGCATCACCCCTGCGACCTCGGCGATGATGCCCTCGGTGAGCTGGGCCGACGAGCCGTACCCGATCAGGTGCGGGGTGTTGATGTCGCCGAGCATGCTGCGGCGGTAGTCGACGATGACCAGCCGGGCCTCGGTCAGCTCGTTGCGGTCGACGATGGTCTGCGCCAGCGCCCGCAGGAACGTGCTCTTGCCGGACTCACCGTCGCCGAAGAGCAGGAAGTGCGGGTCGGCGGAGAAGTCCAGGTGCACCGGCTGGAGGTCCACCTCGGCGATGCCGATCGGCACCCCGGGCCGTCCGGTGGCCGGCAGGCTGTTGTACGGGACCACCGGCGGAAGCAGCCGGATCGGCGGAGCGCCCGGCCCCTGCCAGGCGCCGGCCAGGTCGTTGACCAGCTTGCGGGCCCCCTCGGGCAGGGTGTCCGTTTCCTGTGCGCCGTCGGTGCGGGGCAGGGCGGCGAGGAACTGCTGCCCGTCGGCGGTGATGCCCCGGCCGGGCGACTTCTCCGGCACGTTCATCGCGGCCCGACGGTCCAGGATGGAGTCCCCCGCGTCGGCCAGCCAGAGCTCCAGCCGGGTGCCGAAGACGTCCCGCACGGCAGGGCGCAGGTCCATCCAGCGGCCGGCGGTGACGACCAGGTGGATGCCGAAGGAGAGACCCCGGTTGGCGATGTCGTTGATGGTCGACTCGAGGTCCTCGAACTCGGCGCGGATGGTGGACCAGCCGTCGATGACCAGGAAGACGTCGCCGAACGGATCGTCGGTGTGCTGGCCGTGCCGGCGGGCCCGCCGGTACTCGGCCATCGAGTCGATCCCCCGCTCGGCGAACCGCCGCTCCCGCTCGCCCATCAGCAGTTGCATCTCGGCGACGGTCCGGCGGACCAGACCGCCGTCGAGCCGGGTGGCGACCGCGCCGACGTGCGGCAGGTCGCGCAGCGAGGAGAGCGCGCTGCTACCCAGGTCGAGGCAGTAGACCTGAGCCTCCCGGGGGGTGTGGGTCAGCGCCAGCGAGGCGACGATCGTACGCAGCAGCGTGCTCTTGCCGCTCTGCGGGCCGCCGACGACCACCGTGTGGCCGGCCGCGCCGGCCAGGTCGAACCAGAGCACGTCCCGGCGCTGGTCGAACGGCTTGTCGACGACGCCGACGGCCACCTGCAGCTCGCCCACCAGGCCGGCGTGCGCGACCGTCACGCCCCGGGCCGGGTCCGCGGTCAGCGGCGGCAGCAGCTGGTCCAGCGTCGGCGGCTCCGCCAGCGGGGGCAGCCATACCTGGTGGGCCGGCGCACCCCGGCCGGCGAGCCGGCCGACCAGGATGTCCAGCACGCTGTCGCCGCCCGTGTCGGCCGGCTCCGGTGTCGTCTCCTGGACCGTACGGGTCACCGGCGGCGCGACGTAGACGGTGCTGTACTCCCGCACGCGCTCCTCGCCGTCACCGGCGGCGACCGCCTCGGCCGTCTTGCTGCGGTAGGTGCCGGAGACGTACGCGGCCTTGAAGCGGACCAGTGGCTCGGTGCCGAAGCGCAGGTAGCCGTGGCCCGGCGAACGGGGCAGCTCGTACGCGTCGGTGGCGCCGAGCACCACCCGGCTCTCCATCGCCGAGAACGTCCGCAGACCGATCCGGTACGACAGGTGGGTGTCCAGGCCGCGCAGCCGGCCCTCCTCCAGCCGCTGCGAGGCGAGCAGCAGATGCACGCCGAGCGACCGGCCGACCCGGCCGATCTGCACGAACATGTCGATGAAGTCCGGCTTGGCGGTGAGCAGCTCGGAGAACTCGTCGCAGATGATGAGCAGGCTCGGCAGCGGCGCCAACGGGGCGCCCGCCGCCCGGGCCTTCTCGTAGTCGCGTTGCGAGGCGTAGTTGCCGGCCGCGCGCAGCAGCTCCTGCCGGCGCACCAGCTCACCGTTGATCGCGTCGGTCATCCGGTCGACCAGCGGCAGCTCGTCGGCCAGGTTGGTGATCACCGCGCTGGTGTGCGGCAGGGCGTCCAGCCGGGTGAAGGTCGCGCCACCCTTGAAGTCGACCAGGACGAAGTTCAGGCTCTCCGAGTTGTGCGTGGCGGCGAGCGCCAGCACCAGCGTGCGCAGCAGCTCGGACTTGCCGGAGCCGGTGGCGCCGATCAGCAGGCCGTGCGGGCCCATGCCGTCCTGCGCGGACTCCTTGAGGTCCAGCTCGACCGGAGCGCCGTCGGTGCCCACACCGATCGGCACCCGCAGCCGGTCCCGGTTCGGCCGGGGCTGCCAGGCCCGATCGACCTCGAAATCGTACGGGTCGCCGAGGTTGAGCAGTTCGGCCAGACCCAGCTCGGCGGTGAGCGGGGCATCGCCCCCTCGGGACGCGGCCGAGAGGCGCAGCGGGGCCAGCTGCATGGCGAGCGCCTCGATCTCCGCGATCCGGCAGTCGTCGGCCCGCCCGATCTCCGCCGAACCGTCCACCGTGGTGCTGTGCAGCCGCCGGTCGGCGGTCACGTCGAGCACCAGCCGGGCCCGGTCCAGCACCCGTGGCGCCGGGTGGGAGAGGTCGAGCAGGGTGACCCCCTCCACGCCACCCTCGGTCATCAGGTGGTCCGATCCGGCGGTGTCGCCGCCGTCGATGATGACCAGGACGTGCGGCCCGCCCACCTGAGGCGCACCGCCGGAGGAGTTGAACCGCGGTCGGCTCGCCAGCACGTCGTCGAGCATCGCCTCGAGCCCGGTGACCGAGGGTGCGACCAGCCGGAGCTGACCGAGCGCGTCGGTGCGGGTCGGGTGCAGCGCGTGCGGCAGCCACTTCGTCCACTCCCACGCGGCCCGCCGGTCGGCGGCCACGCAGACCGCGACGAGCATGTCGTCCGGCGCGTGGAACGCGGTGGCCTGGGCCAGCACCGACGTGACCAGCCCCCGCACCGCATCGTCGTCGCCACGCAGGTGAACCCGGGCGAAGCCGTTGAGCGCCATCGTCACCGGCAGGTCCGGCACCTCGCCGTAGGTGGTCAGGAATCGGCGCAGCGCCAGCGCGCACATCGGCTCCAGCTTCTCGAGCGACGTCGCGGGCGGCGGGACCAACGGCGTGGCCAGCTCCTGCGGACCGAGACCGATGCGTACGGTGGCGAAGTCCACGTCGCCGCGCCGGCGCTCCCACAGCCGCGGCCCGAGCGGGACGGACCAGAGCGCGTCCGGATCCGGGTGCCGGTAGAACGCCGCTTCCTGCTGCTTGCGGATCGTCTTGAGCACCCGGCGGCGCTGCCGCGACAGGTGCGTCATGTACTCGCGCCGCTTCTGCAGCATCTCCTGCTTGCTCGGGCCGCCGGAGTTGTTGGTGAGCTGGGAGGCGAGCATGCCGATCGCGGAAAGGCCGAAGAGTCCGCCGGTGACGTAACCGAGGGTGCTGCCGCCCCGGCCGGCGAACATCAGCGCCATGGCGAACGAGCCGGCGAGCATCGGCAGCAGCATCAGCATCTGGCCCCAGGCGCGTCCACTGGGCGCGGGCACCTCAGGTGGCGCCTCCAGCAGGACCTCGCCGGACGGGTACTCCGGCTCCGGCTGCCGGGCCGGACGTTTCACGACGACCGTGCTCACCTATCAGACCTCCCCGCTGGCGCGCCCGGACCCGATCGGACCGAACCGGCGCCCACGCCACCGGCACATGGTAGGTAGCCTCTTCTCGTCATGACAGCCGCGGGCCCTACCCGGTCCGCTCCTCGTCCCGAGGGGTCATCAGTGGTCACCCAGGCCGGAACCGGACTTGTGCGCATCGCCGTCGTCGCCCCGAACCGACGGCTCGATCTCGCCCTGCCCGAGCATCTGCCGCTCGTCGGGCTGCTCCCCGCCGTGCTGCGGCAGGCGGAAGAGCACCCGTCGGACGGGACGGCACACGGTGGCTGGATGCTGCGCCGCACCGACGGCACCGCCGTCGACCTGAACCGTACGCTCGCCGCGCAGAACGTCCGGGACGGCGAGACGCTGCACCTGGTGCCGCGCCGCACCGAGTGGCCCGAGCTGGCGTACGACGATCTGATGGAGGCTGTCGCGGACGGTGCCCGCCGGCGTGGTGTGGCCTGGAACCCGCTCGCGACCCGGCTGACCGGTCTGATCGTCGCCGGTGCGCTGCTGCTGCTCGGCCTGGCCGT
The DNA here is from genome assembly GCF_040639595.1 of Micromonospora sp. NPDC023814. NCBI lineage: Bacteria > Bacillati > Actinomycetota > Actinomycetes > Micromonosporales > Micromonosporaceae > Micromonospora > Micromonospora sp. NPDC023814. The sequence goes on along the minus strand of NZ_JBFAAF010000025.1, from coordinate 43,772 downwards.
CATCGTCGCATCCGACGAGCCCGGCTGGCTCGGTGGCGTGATCGCCCTCGGCACCGCCGGGGTGCTGCTGCTGGTCGGGATCGTGCTGTCCCGGGCGATGGCCGACTCCCTCGCCGGGGCCGTGGTCGCCGCCGCCGGTCTGCCGTACGCCTTCGTCGGCGGCACCCTGGTGATCGGCACCGGAGAGTCGGTCTGGGCGCTCGGCGCGCCACACGTGCTGCTCGGTTCCGCCGTCCTGCTCCTCACCGGCCTGCTCGGCTTCCTCGGTGTGGGCGACGCGACCCGGGTCTTCGTGGCGGCGGTCTTCGCCGGGTTCTGGGGCATGCTCGGCGGCCTCTTCGCCCTCGGCTCGATGGACGCGGCGCAGGGCGCGGCGATCGTGGTCAGCGCGGTGACCCTGCTGCTGCCGGCGATGCCGCTGCTCGCCGTGCGGCTCGGCAAGATGCCGATGCCGGCGCTGCCCCGCACCGCCGAGGACCTGCTGCGCGACGAGCCACAACCCCGGCGCGAGTTGGTCTATCAGGCCACCGCCCGGGCCGACGAGGTGCTCACCGGCATGATCTTCGGCTCGTTCGTGGTCACCGTCGGCTGCCTGATCGTGCTCACCGCACACGGCTCGGTCGCCGCCCTGCTGCTGACCGGAGTGGTCGCACTCGGTCACCTGCTGCGGGCCCGGCTGGTGCCGACCGTCCGGCACCGCGTGCCGCTGCTCGCCGTGGGCCTGGTCGGGCTGGCCCTGCTGCCCCTGGTCGGCGCGGCAGACGCCGGAACGGTGCTGCGGGTGCTGGCCGTGCTGCCGGTGGCGGTGGTCGCGGCCGGGTTCTCGGTCAGCGCCGGGCTCGCCTACAGCCGGCGTGCCCCGTCGCCCCGACTGGCCCGCCTCGGGGACCTTCTCGACATCCTGCTGCAACTGGCCGTGGTGCCGGTGGCCTGCAGCGTCCTGGGCCTGTACGCGTTCATGCGCGCGCTGAACGGCTGACGCCGGGCGCTAGCCATCGGTCCGTCGAGGTGTCCGGGGCGCCGAAGGCTCACAGGGTGACGTCGCTGACCGCCGGTGCCTTGCCGCCGCGGATGAGCGCGACGATCGCGGTGTCGATGTCCGGGCCGAGGAAGAAGTCGTCGGCCCAGTGCAGCTGGAAGACCCGCCCCTGAGCATCGATGACGAGTTCGGAGGGCCCGTCGGCGTTGTTGCCGAGCGGGAAGACCGGGTTGCCGTACTCCTCGGCGAAGATCTCGGAGCCCTCCGCCAACACACCGCCCCGGGTGGGATGGAGGGCGCTCCCGAAGCCGCCTCCCGGCTCGCCGTGCCCGCCGAACTGGGGCAGGCGCAGGCCGCCGAATTCGACCAGGGCGGCCCGTGCCGCCGGGAAGAACTCCAGCCCGGCCAGTTCGTCGGCGAAACGGGTCAGCCACAGGTCGACGGCGGCGGTCATGTCGCGGCCGGGGAACCAGCCGGCTTTCTCCAGCACCTCGCGGACGTCCGGCGGGAAGCGACCCTCGGCGGCGCGGTGCTTCGCGTACCGTTCCGCGATCGCCGGGGCGGGCAGCGACGGCCACTGGGACAGCTCCCCGGTCTCCCGGTCGATGACCGCTGTGGGTTGTCCGGTTGCCGCCGGTGGCCGGGGTGGCCCGTTCGCTGCCTCCGGCTCGGGTTCACGGCGAGAGGCGATGAAGCCCAGATCGAACTCGTACAGGTCGACCTCGGGTGCCGGTCCGGGGTGGCCGGCGACGGCCCATTGCCGGGCGCGGGCCAGCGCCTCCTCACGACTGATCATCGGAACTCCCTCGGGCCGTGGTCGTCCTGGTCGCCGGCTGCGACCGGGTGCCGGCACCACCGTGTTCGGCGCGGTGCCTATCGTAGGCACCGCGGTCCGGCGCTTCCGTCCGTGCCGACCGTACGCCAGGGGAGGATGCCATGCCGTCGCGGCGGGACCAGGTCCAGTCGTACCAGTTCTTCGTCCAGCGGATGACGTCCGCGCTCGTGGCGCGCGAACCTGATCCGGAGGCCGCGCCGTTCCGGCGGCTCGGTGGCGCCGGCTTCGCGGGCATCATGGTCGCGGTGCTCTGCCTCGCCGCAGTGGGCGTCTACGGCCTGCTGCGTCCCGGTGGCGCCACCAAGTGGAAGGCGGGCGGGGCGGTCGTCCTCGAGAAGGAGACCGGCACCCGATACGTCTACCGGGAGGGCCGGCTGCACCCGGTGGTCAACTACTCGTCCGCACTGTTGGCGATGGGGTCGGCGGTGCCCACCGTCTCCGTCTCCCGGAACTCGCTGGTCGGCACGCCGCGCGGCCCCCGGATCGGCATTCCGGACGCACCGGACGCCCTGCCCGACCCGAAGCGGATCCTCTCCGGGCCGTGGACGCTCTGCACCCAACCGGCCCGGAACCAGGCCGGTGGGACCGTGGCCACCACCGTGCTCACCGTCGGCCGGGCCCCCAGCGGCGGACGTGAGATGGGCGACAGCGCGCTGTTGGTCCGGGACACCAAGACGAGCCGGTTGCACCTGATCTGGCACGACCACCGGTACGAGATCCGCAACCAGAAGATCGTCCTCGAAGGGCTCATCATGACCGCGGAGCCGGTGGTCGAGGTGGGCGGGGCGTGGCTCAACGCGTTGCCCGCCGGCGAGCCGATCGGCACCCGGACGGTGGCCGGCCGGGGTGAGCCGTCGGACGCGCTGCGGGATGCCCGGGTCGGCCAGATCTTCGTCGTGGAGAGTCAGAACGGCAGCCGCCAGTACTACCTCGCCGACCGGGAGCGGCTGGCTCCGCTGACTCCGCTGCAGGCCGACGTGTTGCTGGCCGACCCGGAGACGCGGGGGTCGTATCCGGACGGGTCGACGCCCCGGGCGGTACCGCTCGCGGCCGGCACCGCCGCAGCCGCTCCCAAGGCGTCGGTCCCTGCGGAGGGGCGTCACCGCGCGCCCGACCAACGCCCCGAGGTCGCCCGGCTGACCGGCGACCAGCCGGCCGTCTGCGCCGGCTACCAACCGGGGCAGGACGAGCCGACCCTGCTGTTGGACGCCGAGGTGCAGCCGGTGAAGGAGCCGGTACGCACCGGCGAGCAGACCGGCGACGGCATCCCGCTCGCCGACCGGGTGGTCATCGAACCCGGGTACGGCGTGCTGGTCGCCGCCATGCCGTCGCCGGACGCCCCGACCGGCACCCTGAATCTGGTCACCGACCTGGGTTACCGGTATCCGTTGGCCTCCGAAGATGTGCCGGGGATGCTCGGCTACCAGGGTGCGCGGCCCGTCGAACTGCCGGCGAGTCTGGTCGTCCGGCTACCGGCCGGCCCCGCGCTCGACCCGGCGAGTGCGAAACGGGCGCTGGACCCGGAGTGACCGCACCTGCCACAGTGGCGCACGTTGCGGGTTCGAATGCAGACCGGCCTAGCGTCGGCTGGACGCGACCCGTTACGGTTCGTACGAGAAATGGTGCACGAGCGCCGTAACAATGGCTGCCCCCAGCGACGCGGGGCGATCGACGAGGACGGGGGTGACTCCACCATGACGATGCGTACCGACACCGGCTTGATGGTGAAGACCGAGGGTGACGTAGATGCCGTCGCCGACCGGCTCACCAGCAACCTGAACGGGCTGATGGACCAGCTCACGCCGCTGTACGACCAGTGGAAGGGTGCTGGTGCGGGCTCGTTCCAGCAGGTTCGCGAGCGGTTCGACCAGGACATGGCCCGGTTGAACGTGGCACTGCGGGCCATCGCCGAGGCCGTCGGGTCCGCCGGTAAGGACTACGACGTCAGCGACGACGAGATCCGGTCCGAGATGGACTCTGCCGGTGCCACCGCCGGCCAGATCACCGCCGCGCTCAAGCTCTGACGGGGAGGGGTTCCGAGATGGAGATTCGCTACAACTTCGGTGCGTTGAACGCCGCGGCGGACAGCTGCGGTGGTGCCATGAGAAACCTGACCGGCGAGCTCGACGGGCTCAAGTCCGGCATCGCGCCGCTGCTCGCGACCTGGGACGGTGACGCTCGCGAGGCGTACTTCCGTCGGCAGAGCGACTGGGAGTCGGCCGCCAACGACCTGCGTGACCTGCTCGGCCGGATCGAGAAGGCGCTGCGCGAGTCGGCGGTCAAGATGCAGGCCCGCGAGGCCGCGAACCGGGCGAAGTTCGGCGACTGAGCTCAACCGTTGAGTGTCGATGGCCCGGCCCCGTGCCGGGCCATCGTCGTTCCCGCCATCGTCTGACGACGCAGGCCCGGCCTCGGACGCGCTTTGACGACGCAGGCCCGGCCTCGGGCGTGCCCTGACGACGCAGGCCCGGCTTCGGGGTTGTCTTCAACCGCGGGGCAGCGAGGTGGGCACCCGGAAGAACGCCTCCTCGGGCTCGTCGACCTCCCGGACCGGGGGTGGCGGCGCCGCCGGCCGGGTCGGCCGCCACCGCAGGCGACGTCCGCGCGGCAGCAACGAGGCCGCCGCGCCGATGGCGAGCGCGATGGCCGCCACCACCAGCCCGCCCCAGAGCGCCACCCGGCCGAAGACGCTCCACCGCTGCGCGCGCTCCTGCGCCGCCGGGTCGTACGACGGGTCGGGCAGCGGGGGCTGGGCCACCGGAGCCCCCTTGGTCAGCCGCTCGGTGACCGCCCGGTACGGGTTCAGCACGCCCTGTCCGTAGCCCTGCTCCGGATTCCCGCGCGCCGGGTCCACCGTCGCGACCAGCCGGCGGGTGACCTCCTCCGCCGACAGGCCCGGCTCGGCGGAGCGGATCAGGGCGGCCGTCGCGCTCACCAGCGGGGCCGCGAAGCTGGTGCCGCTCCAGACCGCGTGGCCGGAGAGACGGGTCGCCGCCACCACCGCGCCGCCGGGCGCCACGAGATCGACGTACGGCCCGACCTGCGACTGCTTCACCCGCGCGCCCTGCTGGTCGATCGCGCCGACCCCGATCACACCCTCGTAGGCGGCGGGATAGGGCACCGGGTCGGGACGCTCGCCGTCCTGGTGCAGGTTGCCGGCGGCGGCGATCAGCACCACGTCCTTCTCCCGCGCGTAGCGGATCGCGCTCTCGACGGCGGGGTCGGGGCGGTAGAGCGTCACGGACATGTTCACCACGTCCGCGCCATCGTCGACCGCCCGGCGGATGGCCTGCGCGAAGACCGCCGTGGAGACGCTTCCGCCCTGGTCCTCCCCGCCCTCGTTGCCGGCCCGTTCGCTGACCCGGATCGGGACGATCGTGGCGTCCGGGGCCAGGCCGTGGAAGCCGACGCCGTCCTGCGGACGGGCGGCGATGAGGCTGGCGACCGCCGTGCCGTGCGAGACGCAGTCGACGTCGCCGCCGGCGGTGCCGCGCAGCGCGTCGAAGCCCTTGGCCACCCGGCCGCTCAACTGGGCGTGGTTGCCGTCGGAGCCGGAGTCGATGACCGCCACCCGCACCCTCGCGCCCGTGCTGAACGGCCACACCCGTTGCGGCGCGAGCCACTGCTGGTGCCACGGGGTCGCGCTGATGACCTGCCCCGGATCGCTCGGGTTGTCACAGACCGCCGGGGCCGCCACGGCCCGCGCCGGCGTGCCGAGGATGGTCGTGCCCGTCAGCGCCACCACCAGGGCAGCAGCGGACGTACGACGGCCGAGGGCCATTCCGCGCTCACCTCCAGTCTGCACGGCGTCGGTGCATCGTAGCGATGCTCGGACCTGGACCGGATACCCGATGTCGCGCCGGTTCAGTATGGTCGACCTGTCACGCCGTCGGTCGGATCGCGGCGGCGCATGGACGTGCAGGGGGAGGACGTCATGGACACGCAGGCGCTGCGCGCCCGGGCCGACGAGCTGATGGCCCAGTTCGAGCGGATGCGTTCGGGCGTGGGTGACCTCCAGCAACGACTCAAGGCCGTGAACGCCACCGTCACCTCCGACGACGGATTCGTCACCGTCACCGTGGGCCCCCGAGGCCAGGTGGTCAAGGTGGAGTTCGACCCACGCATCTACCGGCGGCCGAACTCGAAGGAACTCTCCGCCACGGTCACCGACACGATCCGGCGGGCAACCGAGAAGGCGATGGCCGACGTCGAGGAGCTGTTGCGGCCCTTCGTGCCGGACAGCCAGTTCCAGGCGTACATGGACCACGACCTGGACGGCATCTTCCGTCAGCTGGACAGCGAACTTCCACGGGAGGACGACCGATGAGTGACCCGAACGAGACCTTCGTCAACCCCGACGGCGCGCGGGACGGCGGCCGTCAGCTCGGTGTCGCCGGCTCGACGCTGGCCAGCCGCTGGGCGCAGCACGCGGCCACCATCTCCTCGCTCAACGCCTCGGCCCCCTGGGGCACGGACGAGCCGGGCAAGGAGTTCAACAAGCACTACCTGGAGGGTAAGGACGCCCCCGCCACCAGCGTCCTCACCGGCGGCAAGACCATCGTCGACCTGGTCAAGGTGCTGGGTCCCGACGTGACCAGCGCCGTCGACGGCACCGTCGAGGTCGACGACATGGTCGACAAGTGGTTCGGCGGCGAGGACAAGTAACCTCCCACTCTCGGGCGGTCGAATCAGGGCGGAAGGGCACAACAGGTGGCGGTACCGAATCCCAAGGCCTCGCTCGGCGAGTACGCGTGGGTCTGGGACGCCATCTGCTGGGTCAGCGCCGGTGAAGCGTGGCCCACCGGCGACGAGGACCGGATGCGCGACCTCGCCGACGCGTGGAACAACCTCGCCGAGACGATCAACGACGCTCTCGCCGACGCCGACCCGGCCGCCATGAAGATCCTCCAGAACTGGGGCGGCGGCGCCGGCGAGGCGTTCGGCCAGCTCTGGAACCAGCTCGGCGTCGATCCGGGCACCGGCCTGCCGCTGATCCAGGAGGCAGCGTCCGCCTTCGCCAGCGGCTGCGACAACGCAGCCATGGAAATCGAGTACGCGAAGCTGACGGTCCTCATCGCCGTGATGATCACCGTGATCGCGGTCTTCGTGGCGCTGCTGATGGCCTGGCTGGGTGGGGTGTCGGCCGGAGCGATCCCGGGCATCCTCGCCGCCGGCCGGCAGGCCGTGACGGTCGCGTTCCGGCGGCTGATCGCGCAGATGGGCCGGCAACTCCTCACCCGCGCCGGGATGCAGGCGGCCCTGCGCACCGTCGGCACCCAGATCACTCGGCGGGTCACCAGCGAGGCGCTACGCAACGCCGGACGGCGGTTTGCCCTCGAACTCGCCGAGGAGGTCGGCGAGGAACTCATCATCGACATCGGCGCCCAGGCGTACCAGATGAACGCCGGCACGCGGACGGAGTGGGACGTCAAACGTACCGCCACCGCGGGCATCGGCGGGGCCTACGGTGCGGTCCTCGGCACCGGCCTGAACGCCGGCACCCGCTTCGCCCGCAACAACGTGGCGCCCCGGATGCCGGTCTCGTTCAGCCCTCCCTCGATGAACTTCCGAGGTGCCGGGGTCGTCCGCTGGGGTGGCAACTCGCTCGCCGCCGGCCTGCAGAACGCGGTCATCTCTCCAGCCGCCAGCGTTCTGGCCAACGCCACCATGACCGGGCAGTGGAACATGCCCGGGGCTGACGCGTTCCTCGGCGGCTTCGCCAGCGGCGCCGGTCGCGGCGGGGCCACGATGGCAGCCAGCAACCTCGGCAGCGGCATGGCGAACCTGCACAACCGGCTCGCCGGCTTCGACCCCGGCGCCGCGACCGGCACCGGCAACGGCACCGGGACTGGCACGGGTACCGGGAACCCGGCAGTCGGCGGGGCGAACCTCGGCAACCTCGGCAACGGCGCGGGGACCGGCGCCGGCACGGGAACGGGCAGCGGGGCCGGCAGCGGCGGCGCGGGCTCGACCTCGGGTTCCGGTTCGGGCAGCGGCTCGGGTTCGGGGTCGGGTAGTGGCTCGGGGTCGGGCTCCGGTTCAGGGTCGGGCAGTGGGTCCGGCTCGGGTTCGGGTTCCGGTAGCAGCTCGGGTTCGGGTAGTGGGTCGGGCTCCGGCTCGGGCAGTGGGTCCGGCTCGGGCAGTGGGTCCGGCTCGGGTTCGGGCAGCGGTTCGAGCGGCAGCAGCCAGGGCGACGGGAGCGCCGACGCCGGCCCGAGCAACGCGCCGACCACCGGGTCCGGATCGATCTCGCTCGCCCCACCGACGGCCGACGCCGGCGCCCCGCCGGCCGCGGACACGTCCGACACGTCGGCCACGGGCACGTCCGACACGGGCACCAGCCAGGGCACCGATCCGGGCACGAGCGACGGTACGCCGGCCGCCGGTACCCCGGTCACCGCCGATGGGCCGGGCACTGGCCTGGTCACCGACCAGGGCTCCGCCGACGCCGGTACGGGCACGGGCTCCGACTCGACCCCCTCGACCACCGGCGGCATCCAGGACGGGTCGTCCACGACCAACGTCGGCAATTCCGTGGGGCCGTCCTCGGAGTCCACCGTGGATGTTCCGCCGTCGCAAACCACCGACCACTCCGGGACGAGCGACACCACGTCGGACTCCGCGGCTGATCCGCTCGCCGGCGACCAGGCACCCGCGGTCGTACCTGGCACGACGGTGGGCACCTCCGTAGCCGGTGGACCTCCCGGCACCGTGCCGGCGGCGCCGAGCAGCGGCGGCACCACCACGAACCCGGCCGTGGTCGGGTCGACGGCAGCGACGACCGCACAGCCCACTGCCACCACGAACGCTCCCGCCACGAACGCGCCGACCGCAAACGCCCCCACCACGAACGCGCCCACCACGAACGCGCCAGGCACGGGCACGAGCAGCCAGACCGGGACGGGCACCCAGGCCGCGCCGGCGACCAACACCGGTACGAACACACAGCCGACCACCGGCCGCCCGACACCCACCGTCAACCCGACCACGGCGAACTCGGCCGGCTCCATCTCGCTGGGGCCCGCCACCACGCCGTCGACCAGCGCCCCGACGACGAGCACCGCGCCGGCCAGCGACACCAACCAGGGCACCCCGAACCAGCAGGGCGCAACGAACCAGCAGGGCACGCCGGCGCAGCAGGGCACGACCAGCCAGCCCGGCACCGGCCAGGCCGACCCGTCCGGACGGCCCGAGGGGCGTACCCCGCTGGTCGGTGTCGGGCCCACGGACGTCGCCGCGGCGCCGGACGGCTCGACCCGCCCGGACACCACGCCGGCCGTCCCCGACGCGACCGGGAGCAACCCGTCGAACACGCCTGACCCCTCGGCAGGCCCGGACGCCAACACCGACGCGACGACGGACCCGGCGGATGCCGTTCCGGCCCAGCGGACCTCCGCCGACGGCGTCGTGGTCGTCCCGGTGTCGACCGGCAACAGCCCTAACAGCGGCACTCCGACCGCGCCGAACGCCAACAACGGGACGGTCGACCCGACCACGCTGACCCGCTCCACCAGCCCGACCGGGCGTGGCACCTACAGCTGGCACCTCGACCCGATCACCGTCCCCGGCGACCCGAGCGGCCCGGACGCCGAGCGGATGCTCATCGAGGCGTCCCGGACGCTGGCCGAGACCGTCCGGACGGCGGTCAAGGCCAAGACGATCTCCAAGGGCAAGATGCCGGGCATGGCGGGCGCGCTGATGATGCCGAACGGCGACATCACCACCCACACCAGCATGAGGCCCGACAAGGGCACCAAGCCGCCGACCCAGCCGGCGGTGCACCCGCTCGCTCAGGCTGCCCTCGGCCGGACCGCAACCGCCTTGGGCAACAGAACTGGCGCCGGCCACGGCCAGTGCGCCGAGGTCGCGCTGGTATCGGATCAGCTCTACCGGCTTGAGCAGCAGTGGCGGGCGGCTGGCGAGCCAGGGACCTTCGAGCAGTACGCCCTGGACGCCTTCCAAGGGTCGAAGATCGTCACACACCAGGTCGCCACCGGCTTCGATGACACCGGGGTTCGGTACGACCTGGGCCACTACCGGGCCCCGTGCCGCTCCTGCACGCACTTCCTGCCGCAGTTCAACGTCGATCCGATCACCGATCCGGACAGATCGCCGTCGGTCTACCAGCCGCCGGTGCCCGGAGTGGTGGGCAACGGGCGACCGCTGAGCGACGCCCGTCCGTACGGGGATCCGCAGGGCCTGGTGCCGCCGGACCAGGCCGACCAGCAGGCGCTGGACGATGCTGTGCCCCGCGACCCGGACACCGGCCGGCCGGAGGTGCACCCTGACCCCCGCGTGGGCAACTGGGCGGGCCTGGTCAACGACGGAGGCCCGACGGTCCCCGGCCGGGACCGGAACTGCGCCGACGCCGGTCTCTCCTTCCTGTCCACCTGGTTCGGCCGGCCCGAGGTGGCAGCGGCCACGGCGGACGCGACGACCGTCGAGCGCGACAGCACTGCCCGGCAGGAACAGGCGTTGCGCACCACCTTCAGCCACCGCGGCACCGGCACGTCCGGACTGACCGAGATCGCCGCCGCTCTTCAGGACGCCGGCCACGGCTCGGCTGCCCTCATCATCACCACCTCCACGGACGCCAGCGGCCGGGCGCACACCTGGAACGCGGTGAACCACAACGGGACGATCGTGTGGGTCGACGTCCAGGCGCGGACGGTCTCCGACACCGGCCCGATCTACAGCGCCGGTGTCGACAACGTCTGGTCCATCACGCTCGATGCCCAAGGTGACCCGATCACGCCGGGCGTCACCCGGACCGACACGGACGCCCCGACCGCCGGGCCGGACCCGGTGCCGCCGCACTCCACCGCACCGGCGGACCAGAACTCCGACATGAGCGCCGGCGACCCCACGGCCGCCCAGGACCAGTCGGGCGCCACAGAGGGCGACTACCTGAGCGAGCTGTCGGGCGCCGAACAGACGACGCTGCTCGACGCCGTCGCCGCGGCCCAGCAGGACGCCGACCAGATCCTCGCCGAGCTGCAGGGCGTCGCCGCCGACGTCAACGCGCAGCTCGGGCTGACCGGCGAGGACGCGCTGCGGACGCTGGGCGAGGAACACCGGGTCAAGGGTGCGGAATCGCTGGCCCGCAAGTTCCGCACCGAGCTGGCGCCGATGGGCTATGACCTGGACAGCGCGCTGCAAACCGTCAACGACGTCGTGCGTTTCTCGGTTCGCGGCCCGGAGTCCGAGGCGTACGGACCGGCCGTCGACCAACTGCTCAGCACGCTGGAAGCCAACGGCTACCAGGTCACCGACCTGAAGAACTTCTGGCATTCCGGTAACCGGTTCTTCGGGCTGAACTGCACGCTGGTGTCCCCGAACGGCCGTACCTTCGAACTGCAGTTCCCGACAGCGACCAGCTACGCCATCGGTAAGCAGACCCACGTCCCGTACGAGGTGATGCGGGATCCCGCCTCGCCCGTCGTCGCGCAGGTCCACGCGTACCTCGACATCTTGGCGATCAACAAGGCGAACGGTGCGGCGGCGGCCATGCCCGGGGGCATGGACAGTCGGCCGGAGCGATTCGGTACGCCGAAGGACACCAGCTTCGCGGCCTGGGCTGCCAAGCCGGCCCAGGCGGATCTCTTGCAGGAGTACGCCGCCGAGTTGGCCGCGCAGGGCCGTACGTTCCAGGAAGCCCTCGCCGAGCGAGGGTTGGACGCCTCCGACCTGCCCGGCTTCGATCCCGCCTCTCTGGGGAGCACAGATGGCCGAACCCAACTTCCGATACCACCTGTTGTTCCGCCCGGACAATCCGGAAGTGCCGGTCAACGTGATCGCGCTGCTCCGGAGCAGCGGACCGACCCAGGCCGTCATCTGGGATCGGCCGACCAAAACGTGGAACTTCCGACCGGACGTGGCGACGGCGATCCTGTACGCGAATCCGGAGCGCCATCTGACCCGAGCGGTCGACCGGGCCACGGCGGAACGGGAGACGGCCCACTTCACGACGGTTCCGCTGCCGACGGAAGCGGAGTTGACGGAGATCTGCCGCCAGGCGACCTGACCGTCGACGACCCGGCGGCCGAGGAGACGGCCGACACGTCGACCGAGGAGACAGCCGGCGAGCAGACCGTCGAGGAGCCGCCCGGGGACGATCAGACCCAGGGCTACCCGGACATGCAGGGCTGGCCGATGCCGGACACCCGGCGTTTCGGGCCGGACGAGCTGACGCCGCTGGAGGACCCCCAGTTCCAGGACGATGTCGCCGACAGCCTCTGGACCCCCGACGGGTACGCCGTCTTCGCGGATCCGTCCACCCACCCGTACGGCCAGCTGATCAACGACGGCGGGGTGGGCCAGCCCGGCCGGAGCAACAACTGCATCGACTGCGCCCTGGCGGCGCTGGCCAGCTTCTTCGGCGATCCCCAGGTGGCCCTGCCGCGCTGGCCGGACCAGCTCGAGGACGGCTCCGTCGACACCGTGACCGGTGAGCTGGACGGCTTCGGCCGGGTGCAGAGCTGGATCGGCGGCGAGTGGACCGGCGACAGCGACGCGATGCCGTCCACTCCCGCCGAACGCGCTGCGGCGGTGGCCGACCGGTACGAACAGCTCTACCAGCGGATCCACGATGCCGGGCCGGGGTCGGCCGCGGTCGTCGTCGTCGAGTGGCTCGCCTTCGACGAGGACACCGGCGAGCCCCAGATCGACGAGGACGGCAACGTGCGCGGGGCCGCGCAACACGCCTTCCTGATCGTCTACCCAGAGGGCGCGGACGGGCCGGTCTGGTGGGATCCGCAGCAGGGCGACACCATCTCGGACGTGCTGCCCGGCGACTACGTTGAAGGGACGTACGACCTATGGTCGATGGAGGTGCAGCCGAGCGATGCCGATGACCAGGGAGGAAGCCCGGCAACTGATGACCCGCCTGCTGGGGACCAGCAACCCGGTGGCGGTGTTCCCGTTCGAGTTCGGCTGGGCGGCCCAGGAGAAGCTCTCTCCGCAGGAGCGGGCGCAGGGCAGGCATCTGGGCCAGGGGGTCTTCATCATCGACGAGACGGGAGTGGTGACGGCCCATCCCAGCCTGCCGCCACCCCTGGTGATGAAGCGGTACGCGGCGGCACGCCGGGAGGGCCGGGTGACCGGGCGCCAGGTGTGGCCGAAGGTGGACCAGCCGGACTGACCTCGGCCGACGTCGGCGCCGACACGACCGCACCGGGTCTCGACACCGACACCGACCACGCCGCGCATCCAGCGACCCCGGGCAACAGCGACACGTCCACCGACGGCAGCGTGGCGACGCGCGAACCGATCACCGCGAGCGCACTGCCCGGCACGGCCTTCCACGGCGAGGGACGGGCGCAGGCCGATCCTGACGCCGTCCTCGACCGGGCGCGGGCCGCGTTGCCCGGCGTGGCCGCCCACGCCGGCGTGCAGGCCGTGACCGCCCTGACCGACGGGACGTACCAGGTCACCCGCGCCGACGGCAGTCAGTTCAACCTCCGGGTGACCAGCGCCCCGGTCCCCGACCGTGCGGTCGCGGCCAGCGCGTTCGACACCGACGGTACGGCCGTGGTGACCGTCTCCGACCGGGCCGCCGACGCAGTGATCGGGCGTGCGCTGGCGCACGAGGTTGCCGAGCTGGCCGCCCTCGGGCAGCCGCTGGCGGAGGGCGCGTCGGTCGTCACGCCGCTCACCCGCGCCGACGTGGCCGAGCTGGTGACGGCCGCGCACCAGGTCCGGACCGCGGACAAGTGGTCCCGGTCGGCTGCGCGACGCGAGCTGGCCGCCATCGTGGACCGGCTGGGCCTGCGTGACGGCATGCTCGGCGCCGAGCAGCGAATCGCGGCCCTGCCCGCCGAGGCGCGGGCCGCGCTGGCCGACGCGACCAGCCAGCGCTCGGCCCGGACGAGCGAGCGCTCCCGGCTGCGCGCCGACCGCCGCGCCACCGAGGCGGAATCGAACGCCCGCCCCCTCGGTCTCCCCCGGATGCGGACGTACCTGGTCACGCATCTCACCGTGAACTCCCTCCTGGCCGCGCTGGCGGCGAAGCTCACCCTGGACGCCGGCGGCCGGCCGGAGGTCGCCCTGATGCTGGGCGCCGGCGCGCTCGTCGGGGCGATCGCCACCGGACCGGCGAAGTGGCTGGCCAAGCGGGCCGGCCTGGTTGCCGAGGACCGACGGGCGCGGTACGACGCCCGTCAGGACGCCCGCAGCGCCGCGGAGACGGACACCACCACCGGGGAGGCGCTCGCCGCCCGCACCGGCGACGCGACCTCGGCGCTCCAGGAGCTGGGCGAGGCGGTGACCGGGCTCGGCGAGCAGGCCGCGGCCGTCCAGGAGCAGCTGCGCCAGAACGAGCGCCGGCACCGGCTGATGGGCCGGCCCCGCCGGTTCGCGCCGGTCGGCGGGGACCCTTCGGCGGCGACCGGCCGCGACCCCGGCAGCGGCACGCCGACGTCGACCGACGGCCAGAGTGGTCCGCCCGCCGTCGGGTTGACCCCGCACGAGCACGGGCGGCTCGCCGAGTTGCGCAGTCTCGTCGCCCGTCACGACGGGGCGCGGCCGTGGTCCCGGCTCAGCACGGGCCGGGAGATCCGGGCGCTGCTCGACAACCTCGGGCTGCGGCAGGGGACGCCGGGTGCGAACCAGCGCCGGGACCTGCTGCCGGCCGACGTGCGGCCGCTCGTCGACCGGTTCGGCGACTCGCGGGCGACCGCGGTCCGGGAACGGGCCCGGGTCGTCATCGGCCGCCAACCAACCGACGGGCAGCGGCCGGGCAAGGTCGCGCCCTGGTGGATCTCGGTGGCGGAGACCGCGCCGAACCTGCTGACGGCTGCCACCATCGCGGGGGTCGGTGACCTCCTCGGCCAGCTGAAGTTCGGCTGGTTCGGCATCGCGGGCGCGCTGGCCGCGGCGGCGACCGGCGCGGCGGTCGACCCGGTGATCTCCCGCAAGGAGGCCGCCGCCAAGGACGCCCGGGACACCTGGGACGCGGAACACCCGGCGCTGCCGGCGGAGGCGCTGCTGTCCCAGGCGGCCGAGGCGCTCGCCGACCCGATCAGCGCGGTGGCCGACCGCGCCGCGACCGCCGCCCGACGGACGGCCGACCTGGAGCAGCGCCTGGCCGACCTGGAGCGCCGGCTCGCCGAGTCGCAGCGCCGCAACGGCCTCGCCGACTCGTTCCGCCGCCTGCTCTTCGGTGACCCGGCCTGGGCGGGGCTGGCCGCGCCGGACGTCACGACGACCCCCGAGCCCCGCGCGTCGACCGACCCGGCGACGTCGACCGATCCGACGACGTCGACCGATCCGGCCGCTGCCGGGTCCCGCGACCCGCGCGACACGGCATCGCTGCAACGGCTTGCCGAGCTTGCCGCGCGGCACGAGGCCGTGGGCCTGCTGGCCCGCCCGTCGGTGGCCCGGCAGCTGCGGGTCCTGGTGGACCAGCTCGGTCTGCGCGAGGGCACGCCGGGCGCGGATCAGCGCCGTGAGCTGCTGCCGGCGGAGCTGCGGCCGGTGGTCGAACGGCACGGGCGTCCGGGCCTGACCGACCGGGCGGCACGGCTGCTCACCCGCCCACCGGCACACGCGACGGACAGCGACCAACGGCCGAGCAACGTGCCGAGCATCGGGGTCTACGCAGTCGAGCAGACGCCCGGCCCGTTGGTTCAGGCCGGGGCGACGGTCGGGGTGGCCAAGGCCCTCCAGCTCGCCGCCGGGGCCGGGCCGGTCAACATGCTGGCCGGTGCGCTCGTCGGTCCGCTCCGCGACCTGCTGCTCAAGCGCGTCGAGGCCCGGATCAAGGACGCCCGCCGGGCCTGGGACCTGGCCAACCCCAACCCGGCGACGGACCCGACGTCACGGGTGGAGGGGCTCGCCGGCCCGTCGACGACGGCCGTGACCGACGCCGCCCGGCAGCTCGACGCGGCTTCGCGGCGCCTCGACGACATCAACGCGACCATGGACCGGCTGGCGCAGAGGCACACCGCCTCGCCCGGGTCGACCGAGACCTCGACCACGCCCGGTAGCACGACCACGCCCGACCCGGCCGCCGGCGCGCCGGATCCGGCAGCCACACCGGACCCGGCAGCCGCACCGGACCCGGGCGGGACGCCCGATGCGACCGGTCCGGAACGGCTGAGCAGGGCCGACGCCTGGGAGTTGCAGACGGCCGCGCACCAGGTGCGTACCGCTGATCCCGTCTCGCTGAAGCCGGCCCTGCGCGAACTGCACGCGGTGATCGACCGGCTGGGTCTGCGGGATGGCATGCTCGGGGCGCCGGACCGGATCGCGCAGCTGCCCCCCGAGGCCCGGCAGGTGGTCGCGGAGTTCGGCGGCGACCGCGCCGGCCGGACGCGGCAGCTCCGCACGCTCCGGGCCGAACGGCGGACCGCCGAGGACGCCCGTCCACCGGGCATTCCCCGCCTGCGCACCTACCTCGTGTCGAGTGTGCTGACCACCGGGGCGACCGCCGCCGCGGCGACCGCAGTCGCCTTCGCGGTGGCCAGTCCGCTGGCGCCGGTGATCCCCATCGCCGCGGTGGCCGCCGCGCCGGTGATCGGGGTGGCGAAGTGGCACGCCAAGCGGCAGGGTCTCGCCGCCGACGACGTGCGCAGCCGGTTCGACGCGCGCAGCGACGCCCGGTCCGCCGCCGACCGGGTGGACCAGGTCGTCGACCGGCTGAACGAGCCGATCGCCGAGCTGGAGCGGGCCGCCGACCGGCTCGAGGGCCGCCTGAGCGCCGCCGAGTCGACCACCGGCCGGCTGGCCGAGCGGCTGGCGGAGACGCACCGCCGCACCGGTCTGCTCTCCCGCCTCTTCGGCACCGTCGGCAGCGGCCGGACGGACCCGGCCGCGACCGGTCCGGAGAACGGCACCGGCCCGGCGGCCGGCCCGAACCCGGAGAGCAGCGGCGACCCGGACAACGGCGCCGACCCTGGGCGGATCACGGCGGCGGCGGTACCGAACTCGGGTTTCCACGGTCTGGGGCGGCCGGCGGCCGACCCGGCCGCGGTGCTGGACCTCGCCCGGGCCGCGTTGCCGCAGGTGGCCCCGTACGCCGGGGTGGACGAGGTCGCGGCGGTCGCGCCGGACCGCTTCGAGGTGCGCGCAGCCGGCCTGTTCCCGCTGCGGGTGGAGCTGACCGTCGGCCCGCTGACCGACGGGGTGGTGGCCCAGTCGACGCGCAATCCGGACGGGTCGTTCACGGTGACCGTCTCGGACCGGGCCGTGGACGGCGTCATCGCCCGGGCGCTCGCGCACGAGGTCGCGGAGCTGGTGGCGCTGCACGAGTCCGGGCAGGCCCTGGTCGGACCGCTCGACCCGGGCAACGTCGACGGGCTGATCGACCCGGCCGGACTCACCGCGCACGACCGGGGCCGGATGGCCGAGATCCGCCTGCTCGCCGCCGAGTACGAGGCCGGCGACCAGGCCACCCGGCTCGCCGTACGCGCCGAGATCGACGCCCTCGTCGACCACCTCGGCCTGCGGGTGGGCGATTTCGCCGCACCCGCGCGGTGGGCCGCCATCCCGCGGGATGTGTTCACGCACCTGGTGCGCCTGAGCGTGCCGTCGGTGACGCCCGAGTCGGTCACCCAGGTGCTGCAGGGCGGCCCGGCGCTCACCGACGTCGAGCGGTTCCGGATGTTCGACTATCGGGCCCGACTCGCCCCGGACTTCCAGGTGCCGTCGACCACCGAACTCGACGCGCGGCTGCGCGAGCTGGCGATGCAGGGCGAGCAGGCCCAGAGCAGCCTGCCGCGGATGCCCGCGTACGCCGGGCAGATCATCGCCATGCCGCCGGCTCACCTGGACCTCATCCGGCAGGTGGATCCGCAGCTCGCCGACCGGATCGCCGCCGAGGGCGTGTACGTCGACCTGACCGGCCAGTTCGACCTGCGACCGTACGCGGTGGACAGCCAGCCCGAGATCGACCTGGGTGACGCGCGGCCGGCGTTCGACCTGGGTACGCCGGCCGGCCGGCAGGCCCTGCTGGTCGAGGACCGGGTCCGGGCACGCGCCGCGCTACGTGGTCTCGCCGGTGGCCAGCCGGTCCCCCTGCTCGCCACCCACGACTTCCACTACCTGGGCGCGGGCCGGGTGATGGGCCTGGTGCCGGACACCCTGACCCAGGTGCTGCGCGGGTTCAGCCCGATCGCCGAGGCAACGACCGGGGAGACCACCGCCACCGCCTCCGGCCCCGTGGAGACCGCCGCGGTCGCCGACCGGGTCACCCTGCCGGCCACCGAGGCGGGCACCCCGGCCGTGGCGTACGGGCAGGCGCTCGACGGCCAGACCGGCCAGCCGCCGCCGCTGTTCGACGGGCCGCCCAAGCGCGAGGACGTGCAGCAGGGCATGCTCGGCGACTGCGGCATGATCGCGGTGATCGGCGCGGTGGCCGGCCACCTGCCCGCCGCGCTCGCCGACCTGTTCCACGTCAATTCGGACGGCACGGTGGACGTGCTACTGCACGAGAGCAGCCTGCCCGGCCGGTCGGTGACGCCGACCGGGCGGCGGCTGCGGATCACCGTGCAGCCGGACGTGCCGCTGCGACCCGGCCCGGACGGTCGGACGGCCTACGCGGACCAGTCGTCGGTGGGCGTGGCCTGGGCCTCGCTGCTGGAGAAGGCGATCGCCGCGATCGACCGGACCTGGACGCAGGAACGCCACGACCAGTGGCAGCAGCAGTGGACCAACCGACCCGGCGTGGCCGACACCCAGGCCGCCCCGCTCGGCTACGCGCGGCTGAACAACGGCAGCTCGCGACTGGTGCAGGCGGAGCTGCTCACCCAGCTGACCGGCCTGCCGACGTCGGTGGACCAGCTGGACACCGCGCCCGGTCAGGAGGCCGTCGCCGAGGCCCGGCTGGCGGAACTGCTGGCCGCCGGCAGTCCGGTGATCACCGGCACCCGGCCGGCGTCGGCGTACCAGACCGCGAAGCTTCCCCACGGCCTGTACGCCGGGCACGCCTACGAGGTGGTCGGCGTCGCCAACGGTCAGGTGCAGCTGCGTAACCCGTGGAACAGCAGCCACCCCACGCCGATGTCGGTGCGCGCCTTCCTCGACCTGATGAGCCCCTGGTACGCGCACGTCGAGCTGGCCCGTACCGCTACCACCGCGGTGCCGAACTCGTCGTTCGACGGGCTCGGTCGGCCGACGGCTGACGCCGCAGCGGTGGTGGACGCGGCCCGGGCCGCGCTGCCCACGGTGGCTGGCGCTGCGCGGGCGGACCAGATCGTCGCGGTCACCCCGGACCGGTTCGAGGTGCGGGTGGCCGGCCTGGACCCGCTGTCGCTGGGCGTGGCGGCCGGCCCGCTCGCCGACGGCGTGGTGGCCCAGACGGTGCGGAACCTGGACGGCTCGTTCACGCTCACCGTGTCGGACCGGGCGACTGACGCCGCGGTCACCCGGGCGCTGGCGCACGAGGTGGCGGAGCTGGTGGCGCTGCACGAATCCGGCCAGGCACTGGTCGGTCAGCTGGACGCCGACCACCACGACGGGCCGATCGACCCGGCCGGTCTGACCGCGCAGGACCACGGCCGCCTGGCCGAGCTGCGGATGCTCGCCGCGTCGTACGCCGGCGCGGATCCGGCGACCCGGCTCACCCTCCGGGCCGAGATCGACGCCCTGGTCGACCATCTCGGGCTGCGCCTGGGCACCCCGGACGCGCCCGCCCGCTGGGGCGTCCTCCCCGGCGACGTGGCCACCCACCTGATGCAGTTGAGCGTGCCGCTGGTGACTCCGCAGTCGATCACCGATGTGCTCGGCGGCATCCCGACGAGCACCGTCGAGCGCTTCCGCGCGATCGACTACGGGGCCCGGCTGGCCGCGGGCTCCCAGGTGCCGTCGGCAGCCGAGGTGGATGCCCGGCTGCGTGCGCTGGCCGTCCAGGGTGAGCAGGCGCAGTCCAGCCTGCCCCGGATGCCGGCCTGCGCCGGGCAGATCATCGCCATGCCGCCGGCACAGCTGGACCTGATCCGGCAGGTGGATCCGCAGCTCGCCGACCGGATCGCCGCCGAGGGCGTGTACGTCGACCTGACCGGCCGGTTCGACCTGCGCCCGTACGTGCTCGACCGCGCGCCGGAGTTCTGGCTGGCGGAGTCGCGGTCTGCCTTCGACCTGGGCACGGAGGTGGGGCGGCAGTCGCTGCTGGCCGAGGACCGGGTTCGCGCCCGGGTCGCGTTCCGGGCCGAGTACGGCGCGAACCCCGCCGCCATGGCGGTGCTGAACACGCACGACTTCCACTACCTGACCAACGCCCGGGTGCTGGCCCTGGTGCCGGACGTACTCACCCGCGCGCTGCACGGGCTGGTGCCCGGCGCGCCGCCACTGGACGTGGAGGTCGACGCGACCGTCACGGCCGGCGAGACCGTGGTGGTCGCCGACCGGGTCACGCTGCCGGCCGCGGAGCCGGGCCAGCCCGTCCCCGATTACGGCCGGGCACACCACGCGCAGACCGGCCAGACCGTTCCGACCTTCGACGGGCCGCCCCGCCGGGAGCAGGTGCGGCAGGGCATGCTCGGCGACTGCGGGATGCTGGCCAGCATGGCCGCCGTCGCCGCCCACCGTCCGGATGCCATCGCCGGGCTGTTCCAGCCCAATCCGGACGGCACGGTCGACGTGCTGCTGCACGAAAGTTCCCTGCTCGGGGACTCGATCAACCCGACGGGCCGGCGACTGCGGATCACTGTGCACCCGGACGTGCCGCTTCGCCCTGGCTACAACGGCGCGACCGCCTACGCTGATCAGTCGGTGAACGGCAGCTCCTGGGCGTCGCTGTTGGAGAAGGCGCTCGCGGCGGTCGACCGCACCTGGAGCACCGAACGGCACGAGCAGTGGCAGCGCGACTGGCGGTCGTGGCACAGCCCGAAGGATCCGCACGTGGCCGCGCCGACCGGCTACGCCCGGCTGGACGTCGGCAGCACCTCGCGGATGCAGGCCGAGCTGCTAACCCAGCTCACCGGAGTGCCGAGTCGCGCCGAACAGTTCGACACGACGCCGGGACGGGAGGCAGCCGTCGAAGCCCGGCTGGCCGCACTGCTGGCCGCCGGCAGCCCGGTGATCACCGGCACCAAGTCGGAAACGGACTACCCCGCATCGATCCGTCAGAAGCTTCCGCACGGGCTCTACGCCGGTCACGCCTACGAGGTGGTCGCGGTAGGCAACGGTCAGGTGCAGCTGCGCAACCCGTGGAACAGGGACCACCCGACGCCGATGACCGTGCGGGAGTTCCTCGACCTGATGAGCAGGGACTTTGCCCACCTGGAGCCGCAGCCGACCCCGCCGCCACCGATGGCAGGTCCGCCAGCGGCGCCGCCGGCCGTCCCCACGCCGCCGATCGCCACGTCGGACCCGCACACCCTGGGCCGCACCGATCTGGAGGACGAGCGATACACCCTCGTCTACTACGCCCTGCTGGCCACCGACGGTACGGTGAGTGGCCTGGGGGTGGTCGAGTCGTCTGAGCGGGGACAACGCTCGGCCCACTGGACGGCGGGCGGGGCACCGCCCGGTCCGGGGGGCTCGTTGCCGGTCGGCCGAGCGGAGGCCGAGCGGATCGCCCGGGAGGTGCTCGGCTTCGCGCTGCCCGACGAGGCGACGCTGCAGGACATGCTGACCGGGTGACCGTGCCGAGAAGAGAGCTGGGAGGAGAGCCGTTGCGCTCCTACACGGACGTCATGTCCATCCGCAACAACGTGCCGTCGGACATCGGGCCGGCCCGGCTCGGCGTCCGGTGGATCAATGAGGGCCCCCCGGTCCGGTGCGAAATCGCCGTCATGCCCCAGTGGAGCGAGGAATCCCCCCACTACGAGGTCGCTCTCGGCGAGACCTTCCCGGTGGGCGACGAGACCTGGCGCTTCGCGGACGTCGACATGAAGAACGCGGACGAGTGGCGGGTGATCGTCCGACGGGTCGACGAGAACGAGGTGATGACGCCACCAACCGGCCACGTCTGGAAGTCCGCCCGGCTGCGGCCCTACGGTCAGCTCGACGAAGCGCAGCTACGAGCAGTGGAGGCCGAACTCGGCATTTCGCTGCCGCCGAGCTACCGCGACTGGCTGCGTGACAACAACGGGGCACAGCCCGAGGTCGAGCACCACGTTCCCGGCCTGCCCTTCACCATGTTGCCGGAACGTCCCCTGCTCGGCGTTCATCCCCAGTACCCGCCGTTCGATCTGGTGCACGCTCAGCGCATACACCGGGACCCCTGGCTGTCGCCGGACTGGCTGGTCATCGCGAACCTCTCCGGCGGTCTGCTGGTGCTCTCGCTGCGGCCGCGCGACATGGCGGAGGAGGGTGTCTACTTCCTGCCGGAGGCCTGTATGACCGGGCCGATCGGTCCTGAGGGTGCCGCCGGGCGCGAGCGGCACCTGGTTCCGGTGGCCCGATCGATGGGGTACTTCCTTGGCAAGCTGACTCCGATCGACCTGTCCGACCTGCCGCCGGCGCAGATCATCCGGCCCGGTGAGCCCGGCCACTCCCAGCATGACGACCAGCCGTGGTGGGCCACGCGACCTGAGGATCAGCAGCGATGACGACGACACACACCGCGCAGGCCCTGCTGCTGCCGGTCGGGCAGTTCTTCGGCACCTTCCACCCGGTGGCCGGTTCGACCGAGCGCTACCACCGGGTCCGCCTCGGCGACGAGGTGTGGGAGCTGGACGACCAGCGCTTCACCCTGTGGGCACTGGCGCACGGCGCCGGCGACCAACCGGCTGAGCAGCCCTGGACCCTGCCCGCGGTACGCGACGCGGCCGCCGCGCAGCTGCCCGCTGTCGACAGCGCCCCGCTGCTGCACGGGCTGCTGGCCGAAGGGCTCGCCGTCGAGGTCGCCCCCGGCGAAGCGGTGGAGTTCGCTCGCCGGCACCGGGTCGGTGCCCGCATGCTCGGGTTGGGCAACAGCGCCGAGCAACCCTGGCTCTGGTCGATCGGCTTCTTCGAGCACCCAGTGGTGAGCGTCACGCGCACGGTCTACGACCTGTGGGAACGGTGCCCGTCCGGGGAGAGCCTCTGGACGATGTGCCGGGCCATCGCCGACGAGGAGCGGGAGGCCGGCGGCACCGACCCGGACCTGGTCGACCCGGAACGGCTGCTCACCGCGTTCCTCCGTACCGCCCACCTGCTGCTCGCGGCCAGCGTCGTCTACCTGGAGCCGCTGCCGTGACCGATTCGACGAGGAACCCCGAGATGGCCGATCCGCTGATCCTGCCGGTAGGGCGCTACACCGGGGAGTTCCACCCGGCCGTGGGTGCCCCGGTGAAGTACCACTCGCTGAGCATCGGCCGTCTCTCGGTGACCCTGGAGGACCCGCAGGCCTTCGCGGTCTGGGCCGCGGCGCACCGCCCGGTGGACCGGCCCGACGCGATCTGGGACCGGACCGCCGTGACCGATGCCGCCAGGCAGCTCGGCGTGGCCGACCCGGACCGCATCGTCGCGGAGTTCCTGGAGGACGGCCTGCTGGTGGAGATCACGCCGGACGCGCCGGACGTGGTGGACTTCGCCCGCGCGCATCGGGTGCTCCCACTCATGGTGTCGCTGGGCAACACCCCCGACGACCCGCTGCGCTACGGCATCGGCATCTTCGGCACCGCGCCGGTGTTGCGGCTGCCGGCGTTGGTGCACGACGTGTGGCAGTGGAGCAGCGTGGGCGCCAGCCTCTGGGACGTCTGTCAGGTCTTCGCCGACGCCGGCGCGCGGGCCGAGGTGGTGGACACCCGCGAGCACGACCCCCGGCACGTGCTGCGCGAGTTCCTGGCCGCCCTCCCCCTGCTGGTCGGCGCGAACGCCGCCTGTCTCGACGAGGCCCGCCGGTGAGGATCGCCGCACCCGGGACCTGGCGGGCCTGAGAACCGACCGCACTGGACGGCATCGCTGCTGGAAGGGCTCGGCGTGACGCGGCCGGCATCCCGGCCGCGGGTCGCGCCGGTGCCGTGGGGGGTTGTCGAGGACGACGCGGCGTTCGCTCAGACGGCCTGCCGCAGCATCCCGGCGTACGTGTCGCGGACCGCGGCCAGCCGGTCGCGCCGGAAGCGGCCCGGCTCCCGCCGGCGCAGGTCGCGTCCCCACTCGCTGGTGCAGGCTGCGGCGGGCACCACGTCCTCGCCGGGCGGGATGAACTTGAGCACCTCGTCCAACGCCGCGACGGCCCGGATCAGCGTGGCCCGGGCCCGCTGCCCCGCGTCCCCGTCCGCCGGCACCGACCTGGCGTACGTGTCGGCCACCTGGAGCCACTCGCCGGGATCGAGCAGCTGCGACGGCTCGTCCCCGCCGTAGCGGAAGCCACCGGCGGGGGCCACGGCAGGCTCGGCCGGCAGCCGGAAGGTGAATTCGCGCGGCTGGCCGCAGGCGGGGCAGGCACCGGTGTAGCGGGCGGCCAGGTCGCCGTCCTCGAGCGCCACGACCGCGCTCTGCCGGGCGAACCGCGCCTCCCCGCAGGAGCAGGGCCGCAGGTCCATGTAGAGGTGCGCCTCCGCGCTCGTACGGCTGGGGGGCAGGATCATGCGCTCCACCGTACCGATCCTCCGCCCTCCCCGGCGCTCCGGTGCCGCCGACGCGAGCCGACGCGGCGGATCGGCCGTACCGTCGCTCAGGCCGGCGCGGCCACGGCCCGGCGGCACCGCTCCGCTCTCCGTCGCACCGGGCTGTACGCGCTGGTCAGGCGGCAGCAGGCCACCACCGCGACCGGGCCGCGACACCAGGACCGCCAGTGAGCCCGGAGCACACCCTGACCGTACGCCCCGAGGCCGGGACGCACGGGCGCCCACAGCACCGGGCGGGTCACGCCGGCTGAGCACTCGCCCCCGCTGACGAGCGGCGTCGCCATCCGGCTGCCGGACGAAGACCACTGCGCCCTCAGACCACAGTTTCTGAGCGGGCGGGACAGAGCCGGCCCGCCGTCCCGGGCGCGGTACCCGCGCCGTCCGCTCTGGAGTAGCCGCAGTCCTGCCCGGCACCGCCGTCGTCGCTCCGACGCCCGCCTCCGCGGCGGTCCCCCGCTGCGGCCCTGCCGGCGCGGCCGCTTTCGCCGAGAAGCCGTGGCCGCTGCGCCGGCTGGAACCGGAACCGGCCTGACGGCTCTCCCAGGGTGCCGGTGTCACGGTTGCTCATCTCGGTGCTGACGTGGTTCTCGCGCGCAGCACTGGTCCGGCGTCGGTCGCCCCACGCGGTCGGATCAGGACCGTGACCGGGACTTGTCCCGCAACATCCACGGTGTCACGGCAAGCATCCCGGCCAGCAGCGCGGCCGGGATCCAGTTCACCGGCTCGTCCAACCCGGCGACGACGAAAACCGGCAGCATCAGCCCGGCCCCGGCCAGGACGAGCACGTGGAACGCCCGCTTCAGCGCGACCGAGGGGCGGAGCCGCTCGTACATGCCGAGCAGGAGGCCCACCGTCACCGCCAGGAGTGACGCCACGAAGAGCCACGACATCCACATCATCAGCGCAACCTAACGTCACTTGTTTCCGGTGGCTTCCGGTAGAACTGCAAGCCCGCACCCAGTCAATCATGATGTCGGTGATCTGCGGGTCGGCCGCGGCCCGGCCCGGCCGCGAGTCCGAGAGGAAGGCGAACGTGCTGTTGCCGCGGGCCGGGACGGCGGGAAAGACAGCCGCCGCCGCTCCCGCCAGACGGGACAGCGTCCACTCCGGACAACGTGGTGGCGGTCACCCGGTCCGATGCCGCCGCCGCGCTGCGCCGGCCGCGCACGGGCGATAGGTTGGACGGGTGCCGTCCGTAGCGTCCACCGACCCGTTCTGGTCGGCCACGCTGCGTTTACTGCGCGAGCTGACCCGACTGGCCGTCGCCGCGCTGGTGCTCGCCGTCGGCCTCGGCGGCGTGACCACCGCACCGGCACCGTCTGTCCCCACCCTCGGCCCGGCCGCGAGCGCACCCGTCGCCGCGAACGCACCGGTCGACCGGCCGCTGCCGCGCCGGGAGCCTGCTGCCGAGCGGACGGTCGACGCGGCCACCCCGCCGGCCGTCCGCCGGGCCGAGAACCCGGTCGCGTCGATCGTCCGCCTGGACGTGCCGACCCGCGACCCCGGTCGGGGCGTCCCCACCCGGCGCGGTCCGCCGACCGCCTGACCCGTCGGCCACGTCCCGAGGCGATCGGCCGCTGCGGCGGACCTCCTCCCGCCGCACGAGGCCGTCCGACCGGGCCGCCTTTCGGCACTCCGGCCGCCACGGCTCCGGCCCGCCTGAGACGACCACCTGCCGCAGTACGCCGCAAGCGTCCACGATGCCCACCCGCCCGTCCGCCGGGCACGACCAACGTCGATATCCGCCGATCGACCGCGAGGTGCTGACCATGCAGACCATGCTCTCCTCCGTCCTGCTCGATGTACCGCGGGCCGCCGTGATCTGGCTGAGCCTGCTCGGCGTCGTCGCCGTCACCGTCGCCGGCCTGTTGCTGCGGCCGGGCCGGCTCCGCTTCGACGCGGGGGTTCTGATCCGCCGCGCCGCGATGCCGAGCGAGCTGGAACGGGCCGAGGAGCAGCGCGAACGGTCCCGGTACGCGGAGGAGGTCGCGGTGGCCGCGGAGCGGGCCGCCACGACCGCCGCCCGCCTGCGGGCAGAGTGGCTGACCGCGCAGGAGGCGGTCGAGACGGCCTGGCAGGCGTACGAGGCCGCCGAGGCGGACGTCCGACGGCTGGCGAGCGCCGAGGCGATGCCCCTGCCGCGTACCGGCCGGACCCCCGCCGAGTACGCCGAGCGCGAGCGCTTCCTGCACCGGGCCGCGCTGGACGCGTACTGGCGCACGGAGCTGTCGGTGGAGCAGCTCAGCGACGTCTTCGCGCACCGCAACGGGTGGGACCCGCGGCTGCACCCGGTCGAGCAGGAGCTGGCGCTGCGCCGGGCGGTACGGGACAACCTGTTCGCCCGGCAGCAGGCCGCCCGGGAGCGGGAGCAGGCCGCCTGGCGCGCCGCCGAACTCGCCGCCGAGTCGGCGCGCAGCCTGCGGGACGAGGCGTTCGCCGCGGTCAACCACCAGCCCGAGGAGTCGCCGTCCCTGCTGCCGCTGATCGAGGGGCCGGTGGAGCAGACCCGGGAACTTCCAGCGGTGTCCGGCCGGGAGGTTCCGCCGGTGGCCCGGGGTCGGGCGGCCGTCGCCGCGTACTGACCGGCGCGATCGGGGTGGCCGTCGCCGCGTACTGACCGGCGCGATCGGGGTGGCCGTCGCCGCGTACCGACCGGCCGGCCGACGGATCCGGGCGGAGCTGGCCCGGCTGGGCTAGCGTGGCCGTATGTCCAGGGAGGCGTGGGTCCTCGTCGGTGTCGTGGCGGTCGTCACGCTGGTCGGCGCGGTGCTGCTGGCCGTTCGCGTGATCCGCACCCGCCGGCTGCTCGGCACGCTCGGGGTGAAGGGCAAGGTCGCCTTCTACGGGGCGCTGCTCTACACCGTGCTCCCGATCGACGCGCTGCCCGACCCGATCTACCTCGACGACATGGCCGTGCTGACCGGCGCGCTGATCTACCTCGGTCGGCTGGTCCGGCACCGGCGCGCCGGCAGTCCCCCGCTGCCCGGCCGACCGGTCACCCGGCCGGAACCGGACCGGAACCGCCGCCGCGTGCCCTGACCCGCCGAGCGGTACCGGACACCGCGCCCCGATCCCGACCGGGTCGTCACCGAGCTCACCGTGACGCGCCTGCTGGGAAGTCTCCGACGGTCTGACCGGTTCGCCGCCGACTCGCCCGGCCTGCCGACGTCGGCCCGGTAGACAGCCGGCCACCGCTGCCGGTAGGCAGCCGACCACCGCTGTCCGGGGCACCGCCGGCACGAGCCCGAGGAGCCCGTCGCACGTCGTGGGTGTGACGAGCCGCATCCGTACGCCGGAATCCTGCTGCCCCTGGCGCCGTTGCATCTCATCGTGCCGCCGAACCCCCGGCCCCTGCCCCGGAATGCCCCGTGGAGCAGGGCCGTTGGATCCCTGGTACGCCCGGCCACGGACGCGCTCCGGGCCGTCGAATCCCTCCAGGCGAGCGCCTGTCCCGGTGCTTGCGCCTCCGCCTCCCGGAGGCGTCAACCCCCGATTGGAGCCCGACCATGAAGCCGATCATCCACAAGAGCGGTCTCTCCGTCGCCGGCCTGCTGGTGGCGGGCGGTTGCATCGCCGGACCCGCGATGGCCGCCCAGGCCGCGCCGGTGGCCACCGCCCCGGTCGCCTCGGTGCACACCGACAAGGGCGGGCGGGCCGACAAGGCCGACAAGAACGGCCGCCCCGACAAGCGGGCCGAGCGCACGGTGGGCATCGAGTACCAGGCGCAGCCCAACTTCTACTACTGCGGCCCGGCCGCGACGCGGATGGCCCTGTCCGCGCAGGGCAAGGTCCTCTCGCAGGACGAGGTCGCGAAGCTGCTGGGCACCACGGAGGCCGGGACCGACTCGGCCCTGGACACCACGCGGGTGCTCAACGAGCTGACCGGCGGCCGGTACCGGACCACGGAGATTCCGGGCCCGGTGGCCAAGCCGGAGCAGGTCGACAAGCTGCGGGCCGACGTGGTCGCCGCCCTGGACGAGGGCCGGCCGGTGGTGGCCAACGTCAAGGGCACCGCGGTCGACACCGACGGCCACCCGCAGTCGTACGAGGGCGGGCACTACCTGACCCTGGTGGGCTACCGGGACGGCGGTGACCTGATCCGGATCGCCGACCCGGCCTCTCCCGAGGGCGAGTACTGGATGACCCTGGAGAAGGTCGCCAACTGGATCGCCGAGCGCGGCTACTCGTCCTGATCCGACGCACCGGCGAGGGCCGGTCTCCCCGCACGGGGGGACCGGCCCTCGCGCGTACCACCCCTTGCCCGTCCCCACCGGCGCTTGCGCGCGTTCCTGCGGTGCCTCGCCGGGCCCACGCCCGGTTCGGCGGGCACCCCGGGTGCCGGTCGCTGGCATGCCCGGTGAAAACCGGTCGCCCTGTCCCCGGGCCGGCGGCAGGATCGGCCCGGTGAGGATGCATGCCGACCAGGTCGACGTCACCGCGGACGTCGTCACCGCCCTCGTCGCCGACCAGTTCCCCCGCTGGCGCGGGCTTCCGGTGCGCCCGGTCACCTCGTACGGCACCGTGAACGCGCTGTTCCGCCTCGGCGAGGACATCGTGCTGCGCTTCCCGCTGCAACCCGGCATCGACCCGGAGTTCCGCGACGACCTGCGGCGCGAGCAGGAGGACGCGCGCCGCCTCGCCCCACACGTGCCGCTGCCGGTACCCGAGCCGGTGGCCCTCGGCGAGCCGGGCGCGGGCTACCCGGGCCCGTGGACGGCGTACCGCTGGATCCCCGGGGAGACCGCCGGCGACCGGAGCATCGGCGATCCGGACGAGTTCGCCCGCGACCTCGCCGGGTTCGTCCGCGCGCTGCACGACGTGGACACCGGCGGCCGGGCGTGGAACGGACGCACCCGGGGCGGCCCGCTGCCCGCCCGGGACGAGTACGTCCGTAGCTGCCTGGCCGAGAGCACCCACCTGACCGACACCGCCCGGGTCGCCCGGGTCTGGGCGGAGTGCCGCGACGCGCCCGCGCACGACGGGCCGGACGTGTGGATCCACGCCGACCTGATGCCGGGCAACCTGCTGGTCCGCGGCGGCCGGCTCGCCGCGGTCATCGACCTCGGGGCGGTCTGCGTCGGCGACCCGGCGGTCGACCTCATGCCGGCGTGGAACCTGTTGCCGCCCGGCGCCCGGGAGACCTACCGCCGGGCGCTGGGGACCGATGACGCTACCTGGGCGCGCGGGCGGGGCTGGGCGATCGTCCAGGCCGTCGGCGCCCTCCCCTACTACGTCGACACCAACCCGGTGATGGCCGACACCGCCCGCCGCACCCTGGACGCGGTCCTCGACTGAAGCCTTGGGAGCGGCCCAGACGCCCGCCGGCACGCCCCGCCGGACTCACGGCTCCGGCACGCGCACGCGGCTCACGGCTCCGGCGCGATCCGGCGCAGGCTGTCCACCTCGGACACGATGACCGCCTCCATGGGGCACGAGTCCGCGGCGTCCACCAGCGCGTCGTCGGGCGCCACCCGCTCGGCCAGCGGGCGGGACAGCCCGTCCACCAGCACGAAGTGCCCCGGCGCGGTGCCCGCGCAGATTCCCGACCCGATACACCGGGCCCGGTCCACGTACACGCGCCACTGCTCGTCCGGCCCGCTCACCGCGTCACCAGCTCACCGGCATGGCCACCAGGCCCCGCACCAGCAGGCCGCTCTTCCAGGTCAGCTCCGACTCGGGCACCGCCAGGCGCAGGCCGGGGGTGCGGGCGACCAGGGTCTCCAGGACGACCTGGAGCTCCATCCGGGCGAGCTGCGCGCCGACGCAGTGGTGCACCCCGTGCCCGAAGCCGAGGTGCGGGTTGGCCTGCCGGGCCAGGTCGAGCCGGTCGGGCTCGGCGAAGACCGTCTCGTCCCTGTTGGCCGACGGGATCGACACCACGACCGGCTCGCCGGCACGCACCAGCACGCCGCCGAGCTCGACGTCCTCCAGGGCGTAGCGGGCGAAGGCCGACGACGCGCCGAGCGGGACGAAGCGCATCAGCTCCTCCACGGCGCCCGGCACCAGCGCCGGCTCGGCCCGCAGCCGTACCCACTCGGCCGGGTGGGTGAGCAGCACGTACACGAAGTTGGGAATCTGGGTCACGGTCGTCTCGTGCCCGGCGGCGAGCAGCCCGGCGGCCAGCCGCACGACCTCGTCCGCCGCGAGCCGGTCGTCGGCGTCCCGGGCCCGGACCATCGCGCCGAGCAGGTCGTCGGTGGGTTCGCGGTGCCGCCGCGCGATCAGCTCCCCCATGTACGCGAACAGGTTGTCGATGTACTGCTGGGCCTGTTCCGGGCTCAGCGAAGTGGTCGACACGATCGCCTCGGACCAGGTGTGGAAGCGGTCCTGGTCGGCCACGGGCACGCCGAGCAGGTCGCAGATGACCCGGATCGGCAGCGGGGTGGCCAGGTGCTCCACCAGGTCGGCCGGCGGGCCGGCGGCGAGCATGCCGTTGACCAGTTCGTCGGCGGCCCTCCTGGTGCGGGGGCGGAGCTCCTCCACCCGGCGGGCGGTGAAGGCCTTCGCCACCAACCGGCGCAGCCGGGTGTGCTCCGGCGGGTCCATGGCCAGGATCCCGGTGTCCTGCTGCCGTGGCGTGTTGCGGGGCTCGTCCCGGCCCACCGCGGCGGCCCGGCTGAACCGGGGGTCGCCGAGCACCGTACGCACGTCGGCGTGCCGGGTGGCCAGCCAGGCCGGCTCCCCGAAGGGCATCCGGATCCGGGTGAGCGGTTCGTCCCGGCGCAGCCGGGCGTAGCGCGGGTCGAGGTTGAGCCGGTCGGGGTCGCTGAACGGGTAGCGCTGGGGGACGGTCGTCTCGGGTGCCTCGGTCACCGGCTGACTTCCTCTCGTCGCGGCGTCCGCAGAGGACACCGGTCCGGCCGGGGGCGACTCGACGGTGAGTCATCTTCCGACTGCGGATAGTAGCGAGAATGGTCGATGCTTGGCTAGCGGTGACCGTCGATCAGCCGGAAACGACGCTCCCGGGTCGCCGACGCGCGGCGACCCGGGAGCGGACCGAGGAGGTCAGCGGACCTGGTCACCCTCGCCCGTACGGGCCTGGGCCTGGTCGACGCCCTTGTCGATCTGGTCGTCGTACTTCCCGCCGGTGCGCTTGTCTGCCATGTCGCCGCCCTTCTCCATGCCCTGGTCGACCTGCTTGTCGTGCTTGTCGGCGAGGTCCTTGGCCTTGTCCATGAAGTCGCTCATCGGGTCCTCCTC
Organism: Micromonospora sp. NPDC023814; assembly: GCF_040639595.1. NCBI lineage: Bacteria > Bacillati > Actinomycetota > Actinomycetes > Micromonosporales > Micromonosporaceae > Micromonospora > Micromonospora sp. NPDC023814. The sequence continues at coordinate 12,262 of NZ_JBFAAF010000025.1, read as the reverse complement.
GGGTCGGAATTCGATCTCTGCCTTCCCTGGGGCCCCGGGCACAAACGCGACCGGGCAGCCCCTCGCCGACCGGACGGGCCGGCGCGGAGCGCCACAGCAGGCCGTGGAGCGGACAGGCCGGCGGGAACGCCACGGGACGGCGCTCGGCCGCCGACTGGCCCTCCCGGCGCCGGGTGCGGCATCCAGGTTGAAAGGGGGCACGGGTGTCGGGAGGACGCTCGCCGGGTACCGACTCGCGGGAGATCGAGGAGGACCGACGTGGCCGCAGACGGTGCCGGGCGGACGCCCGAGGGGACGACGGACCGGGCCGCGGGGCCCCGACAGGCCTGGGCGGCGCTGCCCTGGCCGGTCCGCTCGGCCGTGGTGTGGAGCGCCTGCCTGGTGGTGGTCGTCGCCGGGCTGTACCTGCTGGGAAAGATCGCGGTGCTGCTCGCGCCGCTGGCCATCGCGCTGGCCGCCACCGTCTTCCTCACCGCACTGCTCGACCCGGTGCAGCTCGCGCTGCGCCGGCTCCGGCTGCCCGCGTCGCTGGCCGCCCTGCTCACCGTGCTGCTGCTGCTCGGCGTGCTGTTCGGGGTCAGCGCGCTGGTGTGGAACCTGACCGCCAGCCAGTTCAGCGAGCTGAGCCAGGAGCTGAGCCAGGGCCTGCAACGGACCCGGGAGTTCGTGACCTCCACGCTGCCGGTCAGCGACCAGCAGCTCGACCGGCTGCTCGACCAGGCCCGGCAGGGCCTCGGTCAGGGCTCGGTCGACCCGGTGTCGGGGGCTCGGACGGCCGCCGAGGTGCTCGGCTCGGCGCTGCTCGCGCTCGTGCTGCTGTTCTTCCTGCTCAAGGACGGCCGGTCGATGTGGCACTGGGTGCTGGCCCGGATGACCGGCCCGAACCGGTCGGTGACCGCCGAGGCGGGCCGAGTGGGCTGGCGGACGTTGGGCGCGTACAGCCGGGGCACCATGATGATCGCCGCGATCGACGCGATCGGCATCGGCCTGGCCCTGGTGCTGCTCCGGGTGCCGCTGGCCTTTCCGCTGGCGCTGATCACGTTCTTCGGCGGCTTCGTCCCGATCATCGGCGCGACCGTGGCCGGCGCGGTCGCGGTACTCGTCGCGCTCGCGGCGAAGGGGCCGGTCACCGCGCTGCTGGCCCTGGCCGCCGTGATCGCCGTGCAGCAGATCGAGGGCAACCTGCTGGAGCCGCTCATCATGAAGCGCCAGGTGCGGCTGCACCCGGCGGTGATCCTGGTGGCGGTCACCGCCGGCACCCTGATCGCCGGCATCGCCGGCGCCTTCGTCTCGGTGCCGATCACCGCCGTCGTCTGGCGCGTCATCGACACCGTCCAGCAGCACCGCGAGCACCCCACCCCGGACGCCAGGGCGACGCCGCCGGCCCCCGCCTGAGCGGGGCCTGTCAGGAGGGCGGTGCCGCCGGCCGAGCCGTCCACGGGGCCGGCACCCGCACGAACCGGCCGTCCACCGGGCCGGTGCTCAGGCCGGGCGGGGCACGGCGAGGTGGGCGGTGAACCAGTCGGCGGCGCAGTGGGCGACCTGCTCCAGCTTGCCGGGCTCCTCGAAGAGGTGCGTGGCGCCGGGGATCACCGTCAGCTCGGCGCTCTCCGGCAACGCCTCCTGCGCCTGCTCGTTGAGGGCGATCACCTGCTCGTCCAAGCCGCCGACCAGCAGCAGCGTGGGCGCGCGCACCTCCCCGAGGGCCGGGCCGGCCAGGTCGGGCCGGCCGCCCCGCGAGACGACCGCGCCGACGAGGTCCGGCCTGGCGGCCGCCGCCACCAGGGCGGCGGCGGCCCCGGTGCTGGCCCCGAACAGGCCGATCGGCACCCGGCCGAAGGGCCGCTCCGCCGCCAGCCAGTCCACGACCGCCGCGAGCCGGCCGGCGAGCATGGGAATGTCGAAGCGCAGCTCGGCGGTCCGGACGTCCACCCGGTCCTCGGCCGGGGTCAGCAGGTCGACCTGCACGGTGCCGAAGGCGTCGCGGTTGAGCACGTGCGCCACGGCGGTGTTGCGCGGGCTGTGCCGGGAACTGCCGCTGCCGTGGGCGAAGAGCACCACGCCGGCCGGCTCGGCCGGGACCAGCAGATCGGCCGGGAGTTCCGCGTCCCCCGCCGGGATCGTCACCTCGCTGCTGCGCACGTCCATCTCCGCCTCCGTCCCGTACGTCGTCGGCCAGGACCGGTCGTCCGGCTCACCGGACCACGGCCCCCTCCCGGCGGCTCGCATACCCGCCCGCACGGCCGGCAAGCGGGCTGGCCGCGCCGGCGTTTGCCACCGGGGGCGGCGGGTAGGCGGCGGGTGACCGCAGACCGTACCGGCGCAAGACCGCGCCCCCGACGGATCGCGAGGATCGCCATGGCGCAGCAGCGAGAGTCCCGCCAGCAGACCGCCGACCGGGAACGGCGCGAACAGGACGCCGAACGCGGCCGGGACTGGGCGGACGAGGCGGCCCAGGCACGCACGGCCGACGACCCGCGGGCGATGACGCCCCGCGACGCGGCCGGCCGCCCCTCACAGGGCAGGCCGCTCTGACCGACGCCGCCGGCCCGCCGAGCGCGGGCCGGCGGCGGGTCACGGCTCGTTCTCGGGCAGGCGGAGCAGCGGGGCCCGGCCCGGCGCCTGCTCCGGGGCCGGTCCGGAGACCTCCAGCGGCGGGATCGGCACGGTGACGGGCTCGTCGCAGGTGACCCGGACCGTCTCGCCGTGGTGGCGCAGCTCCAGCACGTCCTCCGGGTCACCGTTGCGCAGCGCGTACGTGGTCTCGTGCGGCCGGACGTCCACCCGCAGCCGCATCCCGCGCCACTGGAGCGAGAACTCCAGCCGCCCGAGCCGGCTGGACAGGCGTGGCGCGAACGACAGCGTGCCGTCGTGGTCGCGGAGCCCGCCGAACCCGGCCACCAACGCGATCCACGCCCCCGCGAGCGACGCCATGTGCACGCCGTCGCGCGTGTTCTCGTTGAGGTCGTGCAGGTCCATCAGCGCGGCCTCACGCAGGTATATGTGCGCCAGCTCCGGGTGGCCCACCTCGGCCGCCAGCACCGCCTGGGTGCACGCCGACAGCGACGAGTCCCGCACCGTCCGGCGCTCGTAGTAGAGGAAGTTGCGCAGCTTCTCCTCCGGGGTGAACGCGTCGCCCCGCCAGTGCATGGCGAGGACCAGGTCCGCCTGCTTGACCACCTGCTTGCGGTAGAGGTCGAAGTACGGGTAGTGCAGCAGCAGCGGGTACTTCTCCGGCGGCGTGTGCCCGAAGTCCCACTCCTGGAGCCGGGTGAAGCCCTCCACCTGCTCGTGGACGTCGACCTCCTCGTCGTACGGGATGTGCATGGAGGCCGCCGCGTCCCGCCAGGCAGCCGCCTCCTCGTCGGTCACGCCGAGGTGGAACGCCTCGTCCCGGTAGCGCATCACCGCGTCGGCGGCGGTGATCAGGTTCCGCTGCGCCATCAGGTTGGTGTAGACATTGTCGTTCTTCACCGCCGTGTACTCGTCGGGGCCGGTCACCCCGTCGATGTGGAACTGGCCGTGCCGGTCGTGGTGGCCCAACGACCGCCACAGCCGGGCGGTCTCCACCAGCAGTTCCAGCCCGATCTCGCGTTCCAGCTCGGTGTCCTGGGTGACCTGGACGTAGCGCCGCAGCGCGTCGGCGACGCCGGCCGCGATGTGGAAGGCCGCGGTACCCGCCGGCCAGTACGCCGACGACTCCGGTCCCTCGATGGTGCGCCAGGGGAACGCCGCGCCCTCCAGGTTGAGCATCCGGGCCCGCTCGTGCGCGGCGGCCAGCGTGCGGTGCCGCCAGTGCAGCGCGTCCCGCACGGCGGCCGGGTGGGTGTAGGTGAGCACCGGCAGGACGAACATCTCGGTGTCCCAGAACGCGTGCCCGTCGTACCCCGGGCCGGTCAGGCCCTTCGCGGCGATCGGCCGCTGCTCCGCCCGGGTGCCCGCCTGGAGGACGTGGAACATGCCGAACCGGACGGCCTGCTGGACCTCCGGGTCGCCCTCCACCACCACGTCGGCGGCGTCCCAGAACTCGTCGAGGTATTCCCGCTGCTCCCGGTGGAGCCCGTCCCAGCCGTCCAGCCGCGCCCCCGTCAGGGCGGCCTCGACCTGGTCGCGCATCGCCGGCAGCGACCGGCGGCTCGACCAGCCGTACGCGAGGTACTTGACCACGCGCAGCGTCTCGCCCGGCTTGAGCACGCACCCGATCGTGGTACGCACCCAGTCCTCGTACCCCTCGGACTCGATGGTCTTGCGCGCCGGGGCGTACACCTCGTGCTCCATCGCGGCGGCGACCCGCAGCCCGGAGAGCTTGGTCCGGTGGATCAGCAGCCCGCCGTCGTCGGTGGTGAGTTCCTCCTCGGCCTGCAACGGCGACTCCAGCACGGCCGCGACCCGGGGGTCCCGGCTCTGCGCGGGCAGCGTCTCGTTCGCGACGAGTTCCGACTGGAGGATCAGCCGCAGCGGGCCGTCGACCGCCTCCACCTCGTAGTTGATCGCCGCGACGGAGCGCTGGGTGAAGGAGACCAGCCGGGTGCTGCGGACCTTGACCTCGCGGCCGGCCGGCGACCGCCAGTGCAGCTCGCGGTGCAGGGTGCCGGCGCGCAGGTCGAGGACCCGCTGGTGGGAGAGGAGTTCGCCGTACCGGACGTCGAGCGGCTCGTCGTCGACCAGCAGCCGGATCAGCTTGCCGTTGGTGACGTTGACGATGGTCTGGCCGGATTCCGGGAACCCGAACCCGGCCTCCGCGTACGGCAGCGGGCGCAGCTCGTAGAAGGAGTTGAGGTACGTGCCGGGCAGGCCGTGCGGCTCGCCCTCGTCCAGGTTGCCGCGCAACCCGACGTGCCCGTTGGAGAGCGCGAACACCGACTCGGACTGGGCCAGGACGTCCATGTCCAGCCGGATCTCCCGGACGTGCCACGGCTCGACGGGATAGGCCCGTTCCCTGATCACGCGGGCCGCCCGGTGTCGAGCAGGTCGGCGAGGTCGGTGACCACGACGTCGGCGCCGTGGGCAAGCAGCTCGGCCGCCTGGCCGACCCGGTCGACCCCGACCACGTAGCCGAACCCGCCGGCCCGGCCGGCGGCCACCCCGGCCAGCGCGTCCTCGAAGACGGCGGCGTGGGCCGGGTCGACCCCGAGCAGCCCGGCCCCGGCCAGGAAGGTGTCCGGGTGTGGCTTGCCGCGCAGCCCCTCGGCGCGGGCGACCAGCCCGTCGACCCGCGCCTCCAGCAGCGGTTCCAGGCCGGCGGCGGCAACCACCTCCCGGCCGTTCGCGCTGGCCGTGACGACCGCGCGGCGCAGGCCGGCGGCGGCCGCGGCCTTCAGGTAGGCGACCGAGCCGGGATAGACGTCCACGCCGCGGGTGCGCAGCCGATCCAGCAGCAGCACGTTCTTCCGGTTGCCGACCCCGTGGACCGTGTCGGCGTCCGGGGGGTCGTCGGGCGCACCCTCGGGCAGCACGATCCCCCGCGAGGCGAGGAAGGTGCGCACCCCGTCGGCGCGGGGCCGGCCGTCGACGTACCGGTTGTAGTCCGGCCCTGGGTCGAAGGGGCGGAACGGCTCGCCGGTGGCGGCGGCACGCTGGCGCAGGAAGCCGTCGAACGTCTCGGTCCACGCGGCGTTGTGCACCCGGGCGGTCTGCGTCAGCACCCCGTCCAGATCGAAGAGACAGGCGGTCACATGAGCAGGCAGGCCCAGCACGGTACGAATCTATCCAGACGTCCGCGCCGGCAAACCGGTTTCGGCCCGGTTGCCCGGGACGGCTCAGTGCGGGCGAAGCGTCCAGACGACCGTCATCGCGCCGGTGGCCTTCCCCTCCTCGGTGGCGATCTCCACCTGCACCGGGAACTCCGGCCGCTGGCCGGCCTCCAGCTCGGCGACCACCCCGGCGGGGGGCCGGCCGAGTCGCGCCGTCGCCAGCACCGGGCCCATGGCGAGCTTCCGGTACGCGATCTCGGCCCGCACCGCCAGCGGCGTGGCCCGGTCGAGCAGCTGCGCGAACGCGGCCAGCACGACCGCGCCGGAGGCGGTCTCGCCGAGGGTGAACATGGCCCCGGCGTGCGGCCCGCCGACGTGGTTGTGGGTGGCCGGCGAGTCGGGCAGGCGGACGACCGCCCGCACCCCGCCCTCCGCCTCGGGGGCCACCTCGACGAATTCGATGCCGAGCGTACGCGCGAACGGCACGGCCTCCAGCATGCCGGCCGCCACCTGGCGCGAGTCGATGGTCATGCCCCGACGTTACTAGTCGGTAACTTCGCCAGCAAGGGCCCGCAACAGGCACACGCAATCTTGGACAGTTGCCGTTCGCGTGAAACGACAACTGTCCAAGATCTCCCGTTGACCAGGCCCGGAGTCGCCGCGTGGGGTACAGCCGCCAGACGCGAGTGCGCTTCGGCTCCTCGCCGGCCTGCCCGGCATCACCGTCACCGGCACGGTCGTCGACCGGGCCGGACGCACCGGCGAAGCCTTCTCGATGATCTCCGACTACAGCGGACTGCCCACCCAATACACGATCATCATCGACCCGGTCGCCGGGAGCATTCTCGGCTACGAGGAGGTACTCACCACAACACCAGGCTGGCTCAACGTTCAGATCCCCGCCGTGGTCTCCAGCCGGTCCTACCTGGTCGCCGAGTACGCCCCGATGCCCCGGTAGCGCGGCGAGCGGCAGGAGCGCTAGTGCTGCTTGGCGAACTCCACGAACGCCTTCCAGGTGGTCGGCTCGAAGGTGAGCACCGGCCCCGGCCGGTCCTTGCTGTCCCGGACGCCGACCACGCCCGGCAGGTTGTCGGCCACCTCCACGCAGTCACCCTGGTTGCCGCTGCTCCGGGTGCTCTTGTGCCAGATCGCGCCGGTCAGGTCCCCGAACGACCCTTTCCTCAGGTTCGTCGCCTGGGGCCCGTACCGGCGGCCGATCGTGGACGTGCCCAGGTGACGGACCGGCCAGGTCAGCGCCAGCCGACGTCGATGCGGTCACCCCGCTCGTCGAAGAAGTGCAGCGCGTCCATGCGCACGGAGACGGCCAGGGGGTGACCGGCGGAGACCGCGGGGTACGGCGCGAGCCGGACCGCCAGCTCGGCCGGGCGGCGGTGGTGCCGGCCCGGGTCGTTCAGCACACTGGTCCGGGTGCCGGGGGCCGGGGCGCGCTCGTCCTCCGCCGCGCGCCCGGTCAGCCGCTGCATCACCTGGCCGAACCGGCGCAGACCGCGCTGGTCGACCGGGGCGTCGACGGGGGTGCCCATCTCGTCCACCACGATCGCGGTGGCCCCGATGTCGACGAACGCGAGCGACTCGTGACCGTGGTGCTCCAGGTAGCGGATCCGGCCGTGGAGCACGTCGCCCGGCGTGTCCGGGGCGACCGGGGTGAGCGCCTCGGCCCGCATCCCGACCACGATCCGCTCGCCGTGGTAGTGCGCGACCGCCCGGCTGCGGATGTCGTCCCAGGGCAGGTGCAGCGCCTGCTCGCCGAGGGTGAGGGTGACGTAGCGGTCCAGGTGGACGTAGACCGACGCCTCCAGCAGGTTCATCCGCGGGCTGCCGAGGAACGCGGCCACGTAGAGGGTGGCGGGGCGGCCGTAGACCTGGGTCGGGGTCCCCACGTCCTGGAGGACGCCCCTGCGCATGATGGCGACCCGGTCGGCCATGGTCAGCGCCTCGGCCTGGTCGTGGGTGACGTAGATGGTGGTGACGCCCAGCTCGCGGGTGAGCCCGGAGATCTCGGCGCGCAGCTCGGCCCGGAGCCCGCTGTCGAGGTTGGACAGCGGCTCGTCCATCAGGAACAGGCCGGGGCGGCGGACGATCGCCCGGCCCATCGCGACCCGCTGGCGCTGCCCACCGGAGAGCTGGTTGGGCCTGCGGCCGAGCACGTCGCCGATGCCGAGCGCGCTGGCCACGTCGGTGACCCGCTCGGCGCGCGGCTCCGGATCCATGCCGCCCAGCCGGAGCGGGAAGGCGATGTTGTCGCCGACCGTCATGTGCGGATAGAGCGCGAAGTCCTGGAAGACCATGGCGATCTTCCGTTCCCGGGGCGACAGGTCGTTGGCCAGCTCGCCGTCGAGCAGCACCGCGCCCGACGTCGGGTCCTCCAGCCCGGCGACCATCCGCAGCACCGTGGACTTCCCGCAGCCCGACGGGCCGAGCAGCACCATGAACTCGCCGTCGTTGACGTCCAGGTTGACGCTGTCGACGGCGAGGGTGCCGTCCCTGAACACCTTCGTGACATCCTTGAGCGCGACGGTGGTCACCGTCCCTCCCCCCAGCTCGTCGACCGAACCCCGAATGACTGTGACGAGGATCATTCGATCCGGATATCGGGTAAACGTGCCATGTTCGACTCGTGACGTTCCTGTTGCGCCCATCGGGCGGGAGGGGCGGGCGACCCGGGGGCGCGGGCGGTCGCGGTCAGCGGCAGCGGGGCTGCGGCTGCTCGCCGAGGAAGACCCGGCGGACCACCCGTTCGGCGGCGTGGCCGTCCTCGAGCGCGCAGAACCGGGCCCGAAATCGCTGCCGGGCCCTCGTCGCCTCCGCCGAGTCGACCCCGCCGGCGCGGAACAGGTCGAGCAGGTCGGCGAAGCTGGTGGCCACCGCGCCGGGCGGCTCCGCGAGCAGGTCGAAGTAGACGCCGCGGGCCAGCCGGTACGCCTCCCAGTCCGGGGCGTAGACCACGATCGGCCGGTCCAGCACGGCGTAGTCGAACATCGCCGACGAGTAGTCCGTGACCAGCACGTCCGCCACGAGGTAGAGGTCCTCGACGCGCGGGTGGCCGCTGACGTCGCGTACCCGGTCCCGGTCCACCGGGCGCCGGGCCCGCCGCTCCCGGTCGTGGAAGTAGTGGCTGCGCATCAGCAGTCGGCCGGCCGGGCCGAGCACGTCGAGCAGCCGCCCCGGGTCGAACGGCGGCCGGTAGCCGGGCAGGTGTTCCCGGTGCGTCGGGGCGTACAGGACGACCCGCTCGCCGAGGCCGAGGCCGAACTCCGCGCGCAGCCGGAGCACCTCCTCGGCGGTGGCGTTGACCAGCCGGTCGTTGCGCGGGTAGCCCACCTCCAAGGTGGTGTACGTCGCCGGATAGGCCCGCTCCCACATCTGGGTGGAGAAGCTGTTCGCGCTGATGCTGAAGTCCCACCGGTCCACCCGGCGCAGCAGCCCGGCGAAGTCCATCCCCACCGCGCCGATCGGGTACCGCTGCTGGTCGAGCCCCATCACCTTCACCGGCGTGCCGTGGTGGGTCTGCACGTGCACCGACCCGGGCCGCTTGCGGACGTAGTCCGGGAAGTTCACGTTGTTGACCAGCCACCGCGCCCGCGCCAGCGCCCGGTAGTACGCGGGGGTGCCGGCCACCACGTACTCGACGCCCTCGGGCATGGTGTGCACCCGGTCCCGCCGGACGATCCACACCCCCCGGACCTGCGGCGCCAGCCGCCGCGCCGCCTCGTGGACCGCGGCCGGGTTGTCCGCGTAGCCGCGGTACCAGTAGGCCGCGTACACGGCCAGCGTCGGGTCGACGGGTCGGCGCAGCTCGGCCCGGTAGTACTCGCGCAGCAGCGTGTCCCGGGCCAGCCGGGCGGCCCGCCGGGCCCGGGGCGCGACCCGGCGCTTCGTCGTCCGCGCGGTACGCCGGGCGGTGTCCCGCGCCCGGTAGGCGGTGCGCAGGGCGCTGAACGTGCGCCAGCGACCGGCGGCCACCAGCCGGTGCTTGAGCCCCTCCGCGCCCCCGGGGGCCGGGTAGCCGCCGGGCGGCAGCCAGCGTGCGTAGTCGGCGGTGATCTGGGCGAAGAAGGTGGGCCGCAGCTCCGGCGCGATCCGCTGCCCGTTGCCGAGCACGGTCAGGTAGTGCCAGATCATCCGCTCGAAGACCGCCGGGCGCAGGTCGTCGACCGCCGACCCCCAGGAGTCCATCAGCCGGAACACCCGGTGCCACTGGTGGAAGACCTCGAAGTGCCGGTCGCCCCGCGTCCTGGTGATCGCGCCGGCCCGCCGCTGGCGGTAGTTGACGCAGACCCGGTCCAGCACGCCGATCCGCTCGGCGGCCATCAGCACCGGGTAGCTGAACGAGACGTCCTCGTACCAACCGGGGGCGAAGCGCAGCGCCAGGTCGCGCAGGAACTGCCGGCGGACCAGCCGGTTCCAGGCGGTGTGCAGCACCCGCAGCGTCTCGGGCCGGTCCCGCAGCCGGAAGGTGCCCTCACCGGGTGGCTCGGGGAACACCTCCGCCATGGCGCTGCGGGTCACGGCGTTGTTCCAGTGCGCCCGGACGTGGTCGACCAGGAGCACGTCCGGGCGGGTGGCGCGGAGGCGCTCGGCCACCTCCACCAGGCACTCGGGGGCGAGCCAGTCGTCGCCGTCGACGAACCAGACGTACTCGCCGACGGCCCGGTCCAGCCCGACGTTGCGGGCCGGACCGAGCCCGACGTTCTCCGTCAGCCGGACGGCGTGCACCCGCCCGTCGCGGGCGGCGTACTCGGCGAGGATCTCGCCACCGTCGTCCGGCGAGCAGTCGTCGACGCCGATCACCTCGATGTCGGCGACGGGCTGGGCGAGGATGGAGTCCAGGCATTCGCGCAGGTAGCCCTGCACCCGGAAGGCCGGCACGACGAAACTGATCAGTGTCATCCGGCCGGCCCCTCCGTCAGCCCGGCGAGCGGCCTCCCGCACCGGCCAGGCCCACCGACGCCCGCGCGGCGCGGGCGGGCAGGACGACCCAGGCGAGGACGACACTCCCCACGAAAACCATGAGAAGGTACGTACCGAGTGTAGCCATCCCGATACCCGCAATTCCGACGATCGCCGCCAGGGCCAGCAGCACGGACCGCCCCTCCCAGCCGAGCGTGAGTCCGTGCAGCGGCGGCGCGGACTGCCGCTTCTCCAGCCGGGCGGTCAGGTCGTAGTGGTGCAGGGTCAGCACGAAGACGTACCCGAAGACCAGCCACGGCGGCACGTCGCCGACCACCCCGACCGCGATGGCGAAGAGGTACTCCCCCGCCCGCAGCGCGGCCGGCACCAGCCAGTCCAGCGGCCCGTTGTGCGCCGCGCCCGCCCCCAGGCCGCCGACCAGGAGCACCAGCAGCGCGACCGGCACCGCCCAGCCCAGGCCCGCCGCCCTGGTGCCGTCCCGGGTGAGCAGGGCCGCCACCAGCAGCGCCGCCGGCCCCAGCGCCGCGACGACCGCCAGCGTCAGCGGGCCCATCGGGCGGACCACCGGCAACCGACGGGCCAGCGGGCCGTCGTCGCGGTGCAGGGTGGCGTCGACCGTGTCCAGCACCGGCACCCACATCCAGCGCGCGCGCAGGGTGCGCAGCGCCCCGGTGTACGCGAACGCCAGCACCCCCCACGCCAGCACCACGTACAGGCTGACCAGCGGGCCGAACAGCGCCACGGTCAGCGCGATCAGCGCCCACCGCTCCCCGATCGGGAAGACCACCGTCCGCTTGAGCCAGTACGACAGCGACCCCGTGTCGGCCTGCACCCGGTTCGAGGCGGCGTTCAGCTTGTCGCCGATGCCGCCGCCGGAGGTGCCGACGGCCTTCGGCCGGCGTGCCGCCTCGTCGTGCAGCACGCCGTACCACGTGTCCGTCATGTGCCGGACGGTCTGCAGCGTCATCGCGGCGATCGCCAGCGCCCAGCCGTACCGGAACCCGGCCTGGGTCGCCCCGTAGCCGAGGCCGGCGTAGACCACGTACTCCTTCGCGCGGTCGGCCATCGTGTCCAGCCAGCCGCCCCAGGCGCTGAAGTGCCGCGTGTAGCGGGCGAGCTGGCCGTCCACGCAGTCGAGCACGAAGCCGAGGTAGAGCAGCACCGCCCCGGCGACCAGCGCCGGCCGGCCGCCGACGCCGAACAGCACGGCGGCGGCCACCGCGAAGGCCACCGAGATCATCGTGACGGCCGTCGGGCCGAGCCCGAGCCGGGCGGACGCCTTCGTGACGTACGGGGACCAGGTGCTGACGAAGAAGGTGGTGAAGAAGTCGTCCCGCTCCTTCACCGAGAGCCGCAGCTCCGCCCGGTCCTCGTCGACGGCGGCCACGGCCGCCTCCGCGGCGGCCAGCCCCGCCGGGTCGGTCACCCGGTGCGCGACGAGCAGGCGTACGCGGTGGGCGAAGGTCAGCGCGCCGAGCCCGGTGAGGCCGGCGAAGAGCCGGTCCACGGCGGGCCCGGCCGGCGGCGGCGCGGCGGCCGACGGCGCGCCGACGATCGTCAGTTCCGGTTCAGCGGGGACCGTTGGTTGCCCTGGCGACGTCACACCCTAAGACTACCATTCCGATAGGATAACCGGG